>DASWXG010000566.1:0-2233 GCA_036405615.1 Prosthecobacter sp.
TTGCGCCAGGGCTACAAGGCCACCTGCACCACCACCTCCGCAGCCAAGGTCATCACCGGCGACGCAGCTGCCGGCGGCATCGGTTATGCCCACGTCATCACAGTGGGCCGTGGCGACAGCGGCACGATCTCCAATCATGTCGGAGCCTGGAGCTGGGAGGACAACTCCCTTTTCAATGCGGCCAATGGCGAACCGCCTGTCGGCTGGACCCACACCTCCCGCTGGGTGGCTTTGCAAGTCACGGACAATGTGACGCTGAATGTGACCATGAGCCAGGATGCCAATGTACCCTGGCCTGCCGCAAACCAGCCTGATCGGAAAGCCGACACGGCCAGCATGTTCCCGAGCTTCACGCTTTATCGCGGCTGGGATAATGATGGTGGCGACAGCCACATGTACAGCAATCGCGGCAACGTCTCCTGGGCGGAGGACATCTCCTACCTGGACCACTATGCCAACTCGGCACAGCCGACGATCACCCGTTCCTACACCCTGGCGCCGGGTTATTACACCTTCGCGTTGGGCAGCAACGCGCCGGCCAACAATACCAACCGTCAGGGCTTCAGCTTCTCATGGACCACCGGCGTGCCCGTCGCACAATCGCCCATCATGACCCAGCAACCGAGAGGCCTGGAAGTCATCGAAGGCAAGGCTGCCTTGTTCATCGCGAAAGCCAGCGGCCCGGGCGTAGGTTATCAATGGTTCCGCAACGGTGCCGCAGTTCCCAATGCCACGCAGGCCGCTCTCATGATTGAAGCAGCTTCCGCAGCACAGGCAGGCAACTACACGGTGGAGGCTCGCAACGCCGCAGGCTGGGTGACCAGCCAGACCGCTGTCTTATCCGTCATCTCCGTGCCTGAAGTCGCTCCGTTTGACATTCCCGACCTCGTCATCGGTCAGCCGGTCGAAGTGGTCCTTTCAGCATCGGGCAGCCCGGTCACCTTTGCGGTGAAGGGCCTGCCGAAAGGGCTGAAATTTGACACCAAGACCGCCACCATCAGCGGACGCCCACAGGCCGTGAGTGCCGAAGTCATCGTGGAAGTCACCGCGAAGAACAAAGCTGGAACCAGTGAGAAGGCCACAGATGCCTTCGCCGTCGCAGCGCTCGGAAATGGTATCAGCGGCTCCTTCACCGGAGCGCTTGGCCGTGCCGCAGGTATCAATGACTTCCTCGGTGGAAATGCCAAATTCCAGATCTCCAGTCTGGGGGCTCTTACTGGCACCGTGACCCTGGGAGCCAAAAGCCACAAGCTCACAGCCCTGCTGGACACGTCTCTGGATGTCCCCACAGCCAGCCTGTCACTATCCCGCCCCGGGCAGGCAGCTCTGATCCTGAACCTCCAGATCAACGGCGATGCCAGGACGCTCTACGGCACATTGACCGATGGAACCACCACGCTGCCCTTTGTCGCCCGTCAGCCGCTGGCCCCTGCCGGTGCCTATGCCGGAGACTACACCTCCGCTCTGCTCCCGAGCGCTCAGGATGGCACCGATGCAACTCTGCCGCAGGGCACCAGCGTCGCCGCCTTCAGCGTGGCCGCCAATGGCACGGCCAAAGGAGTTCTGCTGCTGGCCGATAACAGCCGGGTCACCTTCAGCGGGCCGCTGGAGCAATTCGGTTACCTGACAGTCTACAGTGTTCTCTACAAAGGCGCGGGATCAGTCTCCGGCATCTTTGCCATTGAGGCTCCGGTCACCGTGGGCGAGGTCAGCTCCACCATGGGCAATCTGGCCGCGTCCGAGATCTCCTGGTTCAAGAGCGAGGTGGCCAAGGATCGTACCTATGGTGCCGGTTTTGGCCCCCTTGACCTTCAAGTGGTGGGACGCAAGTACACAGCCCCTGCCAACGACGGCCTGCCGCTGAACGCAACTCCGGGCGCCGGCAATGCTTCCCTGTCGTTTGCCCATGCAGGTGTGAGCGATCCAGAAACCAGGCTGAATCTGACCTCTGTCGAACTCACGGCCAAAACAACCAAAATTGCCGGAGCCAATCCGGGCAAAGTCAAACTGACTGTGACCGCCGGGGCACCGGGCAAATTCAGCGCGGGCACCAGCGCCAGTTTCAAGGGGAGCTTTGAGCTGACAGACAATGACACGACGGTCACCCCCGCCAAACTGGTGAAGCGTACCAGTGCCTTCCAGGGCATGATCGTGGATGACGGTGAAGACCTCAAAGGCTACGGCTTCTTCCTGCTTCCACAGATGCCGACGGCCAGCCCGCCAACCACCATTA
>DASWXG010000567.1:0-1980 GCA_036405615.1 Prosthecobacter sp.
TCATGGACCAGCATGCCGCGCACGAGCGGGTGAACTTTGAAAAGATGCGCAAGGCCATGGAAGAAGGCGGCGTGCCCTCCCAGCGTTTGCTCATGCCGCTGACCCTCCAGGTAAGCCCTCGCGATGCCGATGTGCTGAAACGGAATCTGGAACCGCTGGCGCGCCTGGGCATCGAAGCCGAGCCCTTCGGCCCCAACACCTTCAAGGTGGAAGCCCTGCCCACCTTCTTGAAAACCGATGATCCCCTGGCCTGGCTGGACCAGGTCATCGAAGAGCTGCAGAGCCTGAGTTCCAAAACCTCCGCCCTCAGACTGGGGGAGGACATGATCGCCACCACCGTCTGCCGGCACTCCGTGAAGGCCAATGACCGCCTTTCCATGCCCGAGCTGCACGCCCTCATCGAGGAGCTCTTCGCCTGCGAGATGCCTTACTGCTGTCCCCACGGGAGACCCACGCTGATCCAGATGTCCGTCAACGAACTGGAACGCAAGTTCGGACGCCAGGCTCCCTAACAGGAAGTGCGACAGAGCACCGTCTCCTGAAGATCGGGGAACGAGGCAACATGCAAGGAGCGCGGTATCCCGGCCGGGTACCTTCGGAGCTCTTCATCGCACCTGCATCTTCGCAGCTTTGCCGCCACTTTGAATGAAGCAGACAAAGGGTCCGTGCTCCCCTCAAGTCGTCCGCAAATCAGGCTCGCCACGCCAGCAACGCCGGCCTTCACATGCATCGAGCGGCGCAGAGACTACAAAACCAACAAAAAACCCCGCCTTGCGGGCGGGGTTTTGAGAAACAAAGAACCAACGAACGAACCAGAGTCCAGCGATTAACGCTTGGAGAACTGGAAGCGCTTGCGAGCGCCTGGACGGCCGGGCTTTTTACGCTCCTTGGCGCGGGAGTCACGGGTCAGAAGGCCAGCCTTCTTGAGGGTGCCGCGCAGCTCAGGATTCACAGTGATCAGAGCGCGGGAGATGCCCAGCTTGACAGCGCCGACCTGGCCGGTGACACCACCGCCGGTGGCGTTCACGTTGAAGTCAAACTGCTGGCGGGTGTTGGTCAGGGCCAGAGGGGTCAGGATCTGGTTCTGAAGAGCCACGGTGGGGAAATACTCTTCAAAGTCACGGCCGTTGACGGTGATGGAACCGGAACCGGCGAGGATGTGAACGCGGGCAACGGCGGTCTTGCGGCGGCCAGTGGCGTTGGTGATGGGCTTGCTCATGAACGTAATCTGGAAAAGGGTGAGATTAGGCGACCGCGAAAGGCTTCGGGTTCTGAGCAGCGTGCGGGTGCTCTTCGCCAGCATACACCTTCAGCTTGGTCACGATGGCGTTGCCCAGGCGGTTGTGCGGGACCATGCCCTTCACAGCGCGGGAGACAAGCAGCTCCGGACGGCGCTGGCGGACTTTCTCAACGGTTTCAACCTTCTGGTTGCCGATGTAGCCCTTCTTGCTGGTGTAAACTTTCTGCTGCTCCTTCTTGCCGGTCACGCGAACTTTGTCTGCGTTGATGACGACGACGAAATCACCCGTGTCCACGTGGGGGGTGAAGGTAGGGCGGGTCTTGCCGCGAATCAGGTTAGCGGCAGCCACGGCGACCTGGCCCAGGACTTTGTCCTTGGCATCAATGACCCACCACTGGCGGTTCACGTCTTCGGCTTTGGCAGAGAATGTCTTCATAAGGTTCTTGTGGGGTCGCGGTGAATGGCGTTGCGCCCCGCGTTAAAATGAGGGCCGCGAGAGTAAAAGCTTCCAGGGAAGTGTCAACCGGAAACTCGGTCTTATTCACACAGAAAGTACGGAAAGCCGGGGCAGACCCCGGTACGGTTGATGTCGAAAGCCGGCTTTGGCAAGCGGGGGCTGCAACTTTATTTCGGGTCTCTAAAATAAGTTTTCGGTTTCATCCACCGTTGCCTGACAGCTTGTCGGGAGAAATGCACGGATGGAAACTTGCCTTTCATCTGCAACTGTCTCAAAATTCTCC
>DASWXG010000568.1:0-4721 GCA_036405615.1 Prosthecobacter sp.
CGGGCGGTAGCCGTCCTTATAGGCCTGCTGCATCATCTGGGCGCTGCTGGCCTTGTGGGTGATGAGTTCGCCCATGGCCGGGGTCAGGCGCACCAGCTCGTAGATGGACATACGGCCTTTGTACCCGGTGTGGCGGCAGGCTTCGCAACCGCCTTCTTTGGCGCGGTAAATCTGGGTTCGGATGGGGCCGGTGTACTTCAGTTCCCGAAGTTTGGATTCCGCATCCGGCTCCGGCTCGCGGCAGACGGTGCAGAGCAGACGGACCAGACGCTGGGCAATGAAGGCGCGGACGGAGCTGGCCACCAGGAACGGTTCCACCCCCATGTCAACCAGACGCATGATGCCGCCCAGGGCGTTGTTGGTGTGCAGGGTGCTGAACACCAAGTGACCGGTGAGCGCGGCGCGGATGGCGATTTCCGCCGTTTCAAGGTCGCGCATTTCCCCCACCATGACCACGTTGGGGTCACCGCGGAGAATGCTGCGCAATCCGGTGGCAAAGGTGAGTTCAATTTCCGGACGGACCGCAATCTGGACCACACCCGGGAGTTTGTTTTCCACCGGGTCCTCAATGGTGACGATGCGCCGGTGCTCGGTGTTGAGCTGGCTGAGGAAGGTGTAAAGCGTGGTGGATTTGCCGGAACCGGTAGGGCCCGTGACCAGGATGATGCCGTTGGGCTTTTTCAGCAGCACCTCGACTTCGCCGCGCAGGTCGCTTTCCATGCGCAGGCGGTCCAGGTTGAACTTCTCCTGGCCGAGGAGACGCAGGGAGACGCTTTCGCCCTCGACGCTGGGGATGGTGGCGACACGGACGTCAATGGACTGGCCGGCGACCTGGAGGTTGATACGTCCGTCCTGGGGCAGGCGGCGTTCAGCGATGTCCAGTTTGGCCATCACCTTCAGACGGGCGATCACGGACTGCTGGAGGGCCTTGATGTTGGCCGGTACGGGCACTTCGCGGAGGCGGCCGTCAATGCGGTAGCGCATGCGCAGCTTGTCCTCCATAGGCTCCACGTGAATGTCCGTGGCGTGCTGTTCCAGGGCTTCACGGATAACGGTATTGACGAACTTCACCACGGAGGCCTCTTCGTCATCGGCGTCAATGATGTTGGCTTCGTCGCGTTGTTCCAGATCCGCACCGTCGATGTCGCGTCCCTTCAACAGCTCTTCAAAGGTGTCCGCACCCACGCCGTAGAAGTCACGCATGGCATTCAGCAGGCGCTTGCGGGGAGCAATCTGCCAGCGCACGGCGGCATCCACTTCACGGGCGACGGCCTGGCGGCCGATAAGGTCAAAAGGATCGTAAGCCGCGACAATGAGCTTCTTTGAACCGCCGCCTTCTTCCTCTTCGATTTTCAGCGGCAGCAGGCGGTGCTTCAACGCGACACGCGGTGGCAGCAGGCGTTTCATCTCCGGCGCGTCAGCGCTGTCAGGCAGCGGCGTGGAGACATAACCGAGCCCCAGGCGGACGGCGAGCTGGGACAGGAAGGCTTCTTCGTCCAGAGTGCCGAGATCCAGCAGTTGGTTGACGACGGAGGAACTGGGGGTGGCCACGGGCAAAGGAATGCCGGGACCGCCTGAAACCTCCAGGCACTGGACAAGGGCTTGGCGGATGTTCTTCATCAGTTGCTGGCGGGGGCCTGGCCGTGGGTTTCGACTGGGAAGAGGCTGGCGTCAATGATGGCCGCTTCCTCAGAGGAGATGGCCGGGGCAGCCAGGCTGCCCTCATCCGGGGTGTAACCGTACTTTTCCAGAAGCTCGATGACGTAGGCCGTGGCGGCGTTCTGGCTGCCAAAGGCGGCGCTGGCGTTGGCTGTCAGATCCTCGCGCAAGGTTCCCTTGATGCGGGCGCTGCCAAACACACCAAAAGATCCGTCGGCCGCAGGGCCGGTGGCGGATTCATCATCCGTCGCGGTCAGCCTGCCGGTCAGAGTTTCGGCGACCCGCCAGGAGCGCTGGCCGCCTGCGTGGTTGAGCAGGAGGGAGCGGTTCATGGAACCGGCGGCGGCGTAAAAGGCCTGTGAGGTGCCCGTTGTTCCCAGAGCGGAAAAGACGGCTTTGCGAACGCCGGCGTTGGCGGCCACGAAATACTTGCCGCTGCTTTCGGCCACGGCATAAAAACGGCCGCCTTCCTCGGTGGTCAGAACAATGGTGGCCTGGCCTCCCTGTGCTGGAACGACCGCATACCCGCCGGTGTAGAAGCTGAAATTGACCGACTCTGCCTCGGGAGTGAAACGCAGTTCATACACCAGCCATTGGGCCGAAGCCCCGGCCGTGCCGACAAACCACGTCAGCAGGGCGCATAGAAAAAGATAGAGACGGCGAGGAGGCAGCATGCGGGCGGTTTTGTAGCCGAGATGGACAGCGTTGTCGAGACAGGCGTTGAAACACAATTCAACGTTGCGCCACAATCAGGTGATTGTTGAACGGCGTGCCTCCCCAGAGCGGGGTGATTTCGACCTTCAAACCGGCTGCCGCCAGGACGGTACGGAACTGGTCCGCATCCGGATAGTGGGTGGGGGCATCCTTCATCCAGAAGGTGATCCGGGCGAGGTAGTCGCCCAGCACCGTGATCCGGAAGCGGCGGGACTCATCCCGCAGACCGGTGCGGATGACGAGTTTGCCACCCGGGGCCACACGGGCCGCAGCGGCGGTGAGCAGGGTGTTTTGCTCCGCCTCGGTGAAGAACTGCAAGATGTCCAGGATGACCACATGCCCGCTAAAATCCGGCAAGCCGGTGCGGGCATCACCTGCGGAGAAATGCAGGTCTGGCTGGCCGGAGCGCGTGGCCATGGCGCGGGCGCTGGAGATCTTGCGCTCATCATAGTCAAAGCCTGTCATGGAGGCTTTGTGTCCGCAGGCGCGCAGATAGTGGGCCAGAAGGCCGATGCCGCAGCCGATGTCCAGCACCGGCAGTTCACTGTTGCCGATCTCGCGCACGACAGCCTGGTACACTGGGTCGCTGGCCAGCTTGGAGCGGGTATAAAACAGGTCCCATCGCCGGTTGCACAGCCGGGCGATTTGTTCGAGTTGGGCCTTGGTTGGGGTCATGCAGTCACTTTTCGGAGAGGATTGCCGCCACGTCCAACGCGCAGCAGCAAAAGTGGCAGCCTCCAGGCGAAACCGAAAAGCAGACGGGCATGCATCCAGGTGAGCACGCTGTTGTCTCTGAAATAGCGGAATTGGGAGACTCCCCCTTCCTCCTGGGTGAGGTAACGGACTGTCGTGGGCACCCTCAGCATGGGAGCGCCCTGCCAGGCAAGACGGACGGCGATTTCGGTGTCGTAATCAAAACGTCTCGCCCAGATGGTGCCCCGGAAGGCTTTCAGCAGCATGGGCACAGGGTAGAGCCGCATGCCAAAAAGAGTGTCGGGGATACCCCAGTTCAGGGTCTCCAGGTTGGCCCACATGTTGGAGATCTTGCGGCCCTGTACGCGGAGCTGGGGGGCCTCCGGCCCGAACACCGGGGTGCCCATCATCACCGCTCCGGGATGTTTTTGGGCCAGTTCCACAAAGCGGGGAATGTCATCGGTGGGGTGCTGGCCGTCGGCATCCATGGTCAGCACATGGGTAAAACCTGCCTCGTGGGCCAGCCGGGTGCCATGAAGAACGGCGGACCCTTTGCCTGCGTTTTTCTCCAGTTCGATGACCCGCAGTCCGGAATTTACAGCCTGGAGAGGGGTCAGCAGAGCGGCGCTGCCATCGGTGCTGCCATCCATCACCACCCAGACATCAGGCCAGTGTTTCAACACGTCCGTGACGGTTTTCGGCAGGATTCGCCCGGTGTTGTAGCTGGGGATCAGGACCAGGATCTTCATGCGGCGGTGGTTTCCAGGGCCGTCAGGTAGCGCTGGCGAAGTTCGTTGAGAAAGGTTTGGGCGTCGCCGCTTTCGGCATAGCGCAGGGGTTCTCCTACAGTCATGCGCAAACGTACTTTTTCCCTGGGCAGATGCCAGAGCGGCCAGCCTTTGGTCAAGTAGCGGCTGTTGGTCTGGACGGAAACAGGCCACACCGGTGCGGCGGAATTTCTCGCCACGATGGCCAGCCCGCCCTGGAAGGGGTTCAACATGCCGTTTTCAGCGCGGGTCCGCGTGCCCTCTGGGAAGAGCAGCAGGCGTCCTCCTTCTTTCAGGGTCTCAATGCACTGGCGCAGCATTTTATGAGTGGGTTCGTTCGGGATGAAGCCAGCGGCCGTTGCGCCTCCGTACAAAATTGGATTGCACATTAAGGATGCTTTCAACACGCAGGCCAGATGGTCAACCTCGGCCAGTACAAACACGGCGTCCCACAGGGCAGGGTGGTTCGGGGCGACAATGAGGCTGCCCGTCTGCGCCTTCAGGCGTTCAAAGCCGACGTATTCGTATTCGACGATGCCGAAGAAGCAGAGCAGACGGAGAAACCCCCGGAAGGCCAGCTTCAGTCCACCCTGGCCAATCTCCCGGCCACGTTCTTTGCTGCAGGTGAGCGGCAGTGCAAAACAGAGAAAAAGGAAAGCGGTCCCCCCGATCACCCAGTAGAGCAGGCTGGCAACCCAGGCGGCGATCAGGCGAAAACGGTCCAACATGCGGGCAGGAGTAGGAAAGCGCGTCCCGGCGCTTTAGCGCGTCAGGAAACTCGGAGTTTCGGAATTGGCACAATCCGTAGGCATGGGGTATGAAGGGGACCGATGATGTTGCAACCCGTTCCGCTTGTCCAAGCCCTTTCCGCGCTTCCTCATGGACCTG
>DASWXG010000569.1:0-8111 GCA_036405615.1 Prosthecobacter sp.
CAGGCCGCCATTCTGGGTGTCGCCATTGGTGGAGGCACTGAAGGTCAGCGTGACGTAAGCCGGGGCGGCCAGGGTGAAGCGGTAAGCGCGGACTTTGTGGCTGTCGCCAAAGTCATAGTCGGTGCCGTCTGCCCAGCCATGGTTGCCGGAAACGGTCTGGTTCGTGAGCGTAACAGGAGCGGCATTCGGCACCACGGTGCCGAAATCACGGCCGTTGTAGCCGATATGTGCCGAGGCAGTGACAGCACCTAGAGAGAGTGCGGTTCCGGCCAGCAGCCAGCGGAAGGATTGTCTTGGAGTTCTCATAACAGTGGGAGAGCCAGTCTGTGATGGTGTGAGATGGTGTTTGTGTTTCGTGGGTTGGTTGTTCCGCTAGAAAGTCAGGGCGACACAGCTGCTTCCAGCCGCACCTTTCCGGAGAGCTGGGGCGAATTGCTGGCTGTGGTCTTGGGGTCGGCCGTGGGCATTTGGGCCAGGATGAAAAAGCCGTATCCCCGGATGGCGGTGCCATCGTCCACCAGCGCGCCGGTGAAGGCGGCGGTGCGCTTCAATAATTTGTTAGCGGAGGTGCTTGTGTCGGTATCGCTTAACGCAAAACTGCCCTTGAAGACACCCGTGGCTCCGGCTGAAAAAGCCGTGCCTTTGCCGGGAGTAACCGTCAATTTGATCTGCCCGGGATTTTGCTCCTGTGACGGCAGCAGCACCTTCGCCGGACTGCCGGACTGGATTTCCAGGGCATTGAGATTCAGCCTCTGGGCTGGGGCGGGCGCACCGCCATGCTCAAAGATCAACTGGGCGTTTCCTGGACCGGCGGGCAGATTCAGGGCGATCTGGTCATTGGCAGGAAGCCTGTAACTGCCGCCGATGACCTGCAAATTCAATGGTCCAAAGCCAGCTTGATAAAGCCGGGTGAAGCGTGCCTGCTCCTGTTTGAACCAGCTTGCCTGGCTGGAGGCTTGCAGGCGATAAGGTGCCAGGCTGCCTCCCAGTACCAGGACGCCCTGGGCTGAACCGGTCTTGCTGTAAAGCAGGCTGTGGAAGTGCAGACGCCCTGCCTCAGCCACCGGTCCTGCAAAGGTGACCTTTGTGCCATCTGCCAGAAAGATCACCCCGGCAGCGGCTCCTTTGTTGCTGATCTTGATGCCGCCGTGGCTGTCACCCTGAGGGATGGTGTTGTTGTTGTGATCTCCGGCTGCCAGGGGAAGCGCCAGGGTGTAGTTGCCCGTGTAGGCATCCAGCCGCGAATCCGGCAGGCGGGCTGAGAGATTCACTTCGTCACCAGCCGTCTCTACAGTGCCAGACAAAGTCCGGCCGCTGTGCTGGAGGCTGAAGCTGACCTTGATTTCAGGTTTGCCCTTCGGCTGGAGTGTCAGAATGTGGGCAGGATCCAGGTCGGGCTTCACCGTCAAGCCACCTTTCAGTACAAGGGTTGTTGCACCCAATGTTAGGCTGCCCGAGTAAGCGCCCGTTTTGGCGACGGTGATTTTCAGGCGGCCTCCAAGGTTGCCATTCACACGCTCATGGCGTGGCACGATGCCTTCGAAAGTTCCGATGAGCGATTCCGGGAACGGGTCGACGGTTAATTCCTGGGTCTCGGCAGGTCCGGTGCCTGCGGCATTGCTGGCAGTGGCCTTGACAAAATACACCTTGGCCAGGGTGGGCCGCCCTGAGATGACACCGGTGGCAGCGTCATATTTCAATCCGGCAGGAAGGCCGGAAAGGCTGAAGCGTGTGGGCGCATGGGCGGCGGTAACGCTGGCGGAATAGTCCTGGCCTACGATGGCCCGGGGCAGATTCAATGCAGCCATGACGGGTTTGAGTTGCACGCTCAGCGTGACATCCTCGCTCACCACAGAGCCGGCCCCATTGCGGACCACGACATTGTAAGTGCCAATGTCCAGTCCGGACACACCGTTGAGCTTCAAGGTGCGGTCTGTTGCTCCGCCCACCGGAGCCGTGCCCCGCCGCCATTGATAACTCAGTCCCGTGCCTGTGGCAGTGACTGTGAAGGAGACATTGATGCCTTCTTTGGTGTTTACCGAAACGGGTTGTTTGGTGATGGCTGGTGCGGGATAGACCTCCAGCTTGGCCACGCGGCTCTCTTTCGTGCCGGAGATGTTTTGAACCGTGACACGGTAGCTCCCTGCATCGGCCGCAGTGATGCCGGAAAGTGTGAGTGTGGCACTGGTGGCAGAGGGCAATATTTCGGTGCCCTTGTACCACTGGTAGGAGAGTCCCAGTCCTTCGGCTAGCACGGTAAGGCTGGTGCTGCCCCCGGGAGGCGCAGCCCGGTCTTCCGGCTCGCGAGTGATGACCGGCGGGCCGTTCTTCTCGCCGGGATTCGGGTCATCACCGTTCAGGAAGCCGTCTTCGTCTTCATCCACGCTGAAGCGGGAGCCAGCGTCAGGAAGCGTGCCGAGGAAGGTCAGGGAATCTCCGCTGCCGAGCAGGGCCAGCAGGGATGCCCGTGTGAGCGTGCCCGCGGCTGCGGTTTCCTGCCGGTAGGTTTTGGAGGCGGGAAGAAAGAGGAACGCCCTGGGAACTCCGCCCACCCGGCCTCTTACGATCAGGTCGCAGTCAGCAGGCTCGGTGGGCGTAGCAGTAGCGCGTGTCTCCAGAAGGTTGATCAATGCAGACGCTTCAGTGCTGTCCTTGCTGGCTGCTGTTAGAGTCATGCTTTTACCCACGGCAGGAGCCACGCCGGTATCAAAGCAATGCAGGAAAGCGGTGACGTCTTGCAGTTCGTTGAGGTTCAAGTCATCCAGTACATAGGGATGCACGATGGGCATGACAAAACCGGTGCCGTCGTGCAGCATACCAAAGCCGCTCAGGGATTCCTGTCCCGTTCTTGGATTGTAGTTCAGGCGCTGGTAAACCGTTCGCAGAGGCGGGGTTTTGAGTGGCTGAGAAGAACCTACCTCCTGGGGCAGGTCAATGTTGTTGTCGCTGCCGGTGGGCAGCACGTGGCAGACCGCACAGTGAGATTTCGTGTGGTTTTTGTAGAGATCGCGTCCCGTCACCGGATTGCCACCCGCGAAGGAAGTGGGCAGGCTGCGGTCCGCGTTCCGGTTGGGATTGGGGTGATGGACGATGCCCTGAAGGTACTCCGTCAGGGATTGCATGTCCGCGTCCGCAATCTCAGTGCCTCCCATCAGGAGGTTGAAGGTGGGGTTGAAAGCGGCCACGGTTGCCCGGTCGCCCCGCCAGTGGAAAGGAGCGCCATCTTGCATTCCTCGCAGAGTCTGGGTGGTCATGGGCCCCTTCATCGGGTGCAGCACGCGGGGGCGTGGAGTGGGGTCGTGGATGGAAAGATTCGCTCCCAAAACCGTCATCATCTGGCCGCCGGGATCTCCAAGATCCCAGGCCAGACCATCACGGTCGGCATCGAAATGGCAGATGCCGCAGGAAACCGTCCCATTGCCCGACAGGCGCGCATCATAGAGGAAACCCTGGCCTTCACGCATGGCCTTGGGCATGGGGTTGACCGGTGAAACAGGGGTTTCGTGCGTAACCAAAAGTGTATCTGTGGAAACAATGCTCAGTGTGTGCGCCAGCTTGTTCAGGACATAGAGGCGCTGGCGGCCTTCATCCAGGGCCAGGCCGCGCGGACCACGCATCGCGGAGGAGGTGGTGTTTTCTCCGGTGCGAAGGTCGGTTCGTCCGAGCACCGCAGCATCAAAGGCGTTGAGCTTGGCGATCCTGTCCGAGGCAAAGGCCGCGATCCACAGCGTGCTGCCATCGGCACTGAACACCAGCGAGGCTGGTTGTGCGAGGGCGGTGGCCCGGGCGGCGGGATTGGGCAGCAGGTCATAGTCAAGGCCGGGATTGAGATCAAAAGGCGTCACGATGCCTGTGCCGGCCGCAATGCGGGTAACCCTGTTCAGAGCGAACCTTCCCCGTAAATTGGGTTCGTAACGGATCAGGTTTTGCGCCTCGGTATTGGCCACCCAGAGGTCACCAGTGCCAGGGCGGACGGCGACGTCAAACAGGCTGGTGCCAGTGCCGGAGGCATAACCAACAATGCTGTGATTGGTGGTGTTGATCTCCACAACGTCCTGGTCCAGTGTGTCATGGGTGACGCGGCTGTCGTCCGCCGCGACGATCAGCGCTGTTTGAGGGGGCGCGGGCAACTCGGGGTTGGCTGGTGTCGGTTGCGGTGGCGCAATGTTTTTGGGCAGGATGGTCGTGCGGTTCCCGGATTCAAAAAAGGCCGCGTACACCCGGCTGCCGTCTTCGTTCACCGCCAGCGCTCGAGGGTAAATGCCTTCGACCGGGATGACGGCCAGTTGAGCACGAGTGGATGCATCAAACACCCGGATGCTGTTGTTGCGGGCACAACTCACAAACGCCTTGCCCTGGGCAAACACAACATCCGCCGGTTCATCAGAGGCGGGAAGGGTTGCCAATACGCCACCCTCATCCAGCGAGATCAGAGTGATGCTGTCGCTGAGCTCATTCACCACCCAGACCTCATCATCGGTACGAAATCTGACAGACACTGGCTCCAGCCCCGTGGGGATCTGGCCGAGCAGAACGGGGGCACCGTTCCCTGAGACATCAAAAACGGACAGCCGGGCATTGAGGGAATCCACCGCGACCAGGCGGGTTTTTGCTGCATTCAAGGCCACCGGATGGGTATGTCTGGCCTCTGCGTGCTGGAAGGCAGCATGGGCCGCCGGTGCGGAAACAATGAGCGCGGCTGACAGAAGGCAGCCAAGGAAAAGACGGATGGGTGTGTCCAGCTTCATAAGGAGTTACTGGGGGGCGCTCAGTTGCGAGACTGGGCGGAGACTGAAAAGTGGGAATGAAAGTCAGACATGGACTGGAAGTTCAAATGTCGGCCCGGCTCTGCGGGCTGAGGGCGTCCAGGTTGGGAAAGAGGCGGCGAAAGCCGAAAACAGAGAGATGCACTCCCGCCTGGAAACGGCCAGGCGGGAGCTCCCGAGGCATGGCAACTAGCGGAAACCATGCAGCACCGTGCGGGAAAAAGGGGCGGGCTGCGGGAGACTCAGCCAGCAGCCATATGCGCCGCCAGCGTGTGAGTGGATCGAGCCGTCATTCCGCCTGGACAAAACAGGCGGGTCAAAGCCGGTGAAGAGATTGCCCCACTCGCCGCCTTCAGGCAGAAGGGCAGGCAGAGTGCGGGAGGGGAAAGATAAAACCCATGACTGCGCACGAAGAGAACGCAGGGAGCAATGTCAGACCGGAGCAGCCAGCGGCTGCATGTCAGATCAAGCGAGCCGGGGAGGTGGTGGCTCTGGTGCCCAGGTACGCCTTGCCCCTGTTTCGGATGTCGTGATCCAATGGGGGCTGGAGGGTGTTTGGAAAATGATGTGCGGCATCACGCAGACGGCGAGGTGCAGCTTCAAATCTTTTAGGTCTTTGGCGGGCGTGGACTCTTTTTTGGGAGATGGCTTCTTGGTGCCTTCCTCAACTGCGTGACACAGGGCGCATCCATGCTGGCCGTCGAAGGTGTCGCTCAACCCCTGAATCACCGAGCCCTGTTTGACCGAGTAGGTCACCGCCATGCCAACCCAGGCAACCGACTGCATAACAGCCCAGTGCAGCCCCACGGAGATCATGAGGGCGGCAACGAGCAGGATGCGCGCAGCGGATTTCATCGGTGGCGAACAAAGCATGCGTCCAAATTCAAGCAACCCAAACCTGCGAAATAAGTAGGAATGTTTTTGCCGACCGTCGCTGATCAGGAGACGCAAGTCGGTTTATCAGGCTCCCATCCTCACATCATGATGCGTTGATGGGATATTGACGGAGAGCGGCAAGAGACTACCTTCTCCCTATGCCCGCCCGCCCCAACGTACGTTCTGAACTCGAAGCCGCCATGCGCCAGCGCATCCTCGTCATAGACGGGGCCATGGGCACGACCATTCGCGGTTATGGTCTGAAGGAGGCGGATGCACGTGGTGACCGTTTTATCCACAACGAGAAGGACCTGCTGAACAACGGGGACATCCTCAGCATCACCCGCCCGGATGTGATTGAGGACATTCACCGCCGTTTCCTGGAAGCCGGGGCGGACATCATCGAGACCAATACCTTTTCCGGCACCAGCATCGCCCAGGCGGAGTTCTTCAAGGATGTGCCTGAGGGCCACCGCAAGGATCCGGAATTTTTCCAAACGGTTCTGGAGGACAAATTCCTCAATGACCTCGCCTGGGAGATCAATTTTGAATCCGCCCGCCAGTGCCGCAAGTGGGCGGACATCGTAGGCGAGAAAACCGGCCGCAAGCGCTATGTCGCGGGAGCCATCGGGCCGCTCACCGTGTCCCTGTCCCAGTTCCCGGACCTGACCGATCTGAGTTTCCGCTACGTTACCTTCGACCAGGTGAAGGCTGCGTATGCCCACCAGATTCGTGCGCTTATTGCCGGCGGAGCCGACACCCTGCTGGTCGAGACCATTTTCGACTCCCTGAACGCCAAGGCCGCCCTGGTGGCCATTCGTGAGGTGTTTGACAAAGACGGGGTCGAGCTGCCCATCCAGATTTCCGCAGCTGTCGGACCGGGTGGCGAAACCATGATCTCCGGCCAGATCACCGAAGCTTACCTGAACGCCATGCGGCACGTGAAGCCGCTGTCCATCGGTCTGAACTGTTCGTTAGGCCCGGACAAGATGCGCCCGTTCCTGGAAGAGCTCTCTTCCAAGGCCGACTGTTTTGTGTCCGCGTATCCAAATGCGGGCATGCCCAATCCGCTGGCCCCCACCGGATTTGACCTTCTGCCGCCAGACATGGCCGGTTACGCCAAAGACTTCGGTGGCAGCGGTTTTGTCAACATCATGGGCGGCTGCTGCGGCAACACCCCGGAACACATTGCCGCCATTGCCAAGGCGGTGGAAAACCTGCGGCCGCGCCAGGTGCCTGCGGATGACCACTCCATGCGTCTGAGCGGATCCCAGCCGTTCAAGATGGAGGCAGCTGTGGAAATTGCTGACGGAGAGGCCGTGACGCAAACGCGCCCGCCCTATCTCATGATCGGCGAACGCACCAACGTGGCCGGATCCCCCAAATTCGCCAAGCTGATCAAGGAGAACAAGCTGGAGGAGGCTGTTGCCATCGCCCGCCAGCAAGTGGAAAGCGGAGCCAACGTGATCGACGTCTGCATGGACGAAGGCCTCATTGATGGTGTGCCGATGATGACCAAGTTCCTCATTCTGCTGCAGACGGAGCCGGAGGTGAACAAGGTGCCCATCATGGTGGATTCTTCCAAGTGGGAGATCGTTGAGGCGGGCCTGAAATGCCTGCAAGGAAAGGGGATCGTTAACTCGATCTCCCTCAAGGAAGGCGAGGAGAAATTCAAGGAGTACGCCCGCAAGATCAAACAGTACGGGGCTGCCACCGTGGTGATGGCCTTTGATGAGCAAGGGCAGGCCGCTACCTATGAGGACAAGATCCGCATCTGTGAACGTGCCTACCGCATCCTGGTGGATGAGATCGAGTTTCCGCCGGAAGACATTATCTTTGACCCGAACATCCTCACTGTGGCCACCGGCCTGGAGGAGCACAACAACTACGCGCTCGATTTCATCAACGCCACGCGCTGGATCAAGGAGAACCTTCCGCATGCCAAAGTGAGCGGCGGCGTCAGCAACATCAGCTTCAGCTTCCGCGGTAACAACAAGGTGCGTGAGGCCATGCACAGCGTGTTTCTGTACTATGCCATCAAGGCGGGCATGGACATGGGCATTGTGAACGCCGGCATGCTGGAGGTCTATGAAGAGATCCCCGAAGAAATGCTGGTGAAGGTGGAGGACGTCATCCTCAACCGCCGCCCGGATGCGACCGAAATCCTGGTGGACTATGCCGAGCAGTTCAAAGGCCAGGCAGGCGGTGCCAAGAAGGTGGAGATCGACCTTTCCTGGCGTCAGGCTCCGGTGAACAAGCGACTGGAACATGCCTTGCTCAAGGGCATCACCGATTTCATCAATGAAGACACCGCTGAAGCGCTGCAGCAGCTGGGCCGCCCTCTGGCCGTGATCGAAGGCCCGCTGATGGACGGCATGAGCGTGGTGGGCGACCTTTTCGGTGCGGGCAAAATGTTCCTGCCGCAGGTCGTCAAAAGCGCCCGCGTGATGAAGCAGAGCGTGGCCTATC
>DASWXG010000570.1:0-8287 GCA_036405615.1 Prosthecobacter sp.
AGAACCTGCTGCGCAGTTTGGAAGCCCGGACACCTGTGCAACTGGACGAAGCCATCAGCATGGCGTTCTCCAAAGTCACAGCCAAAGATGCCATGGGGTGGTTTGCCTCCTGTGGGTATAGTATTATTTAAAATGCTCTAGTGCCCTCAATAAATTTATACACTCGATACGGTACCTTACCCCATCTCCCGGAGCATCTCCTTCACTGCTTCCACACTGAGATCCGGGTGGAGGGAGAGCAGCCTAGCCAGCCAGCCCGTGACGCGAGGGGCCGCGAAGCTGCTGCCTGTAACGACTTTCCAGCCGCCTTGCCAGGGAACACGTACTTGGTGACCGTGAGCGAGGAATTCTACCATGCTGGTGCTGCCCGTGCGACAGGCCCAAGGACGATCAGGCAGGTCTGCGGCGTTCACGGTCAGAACCGTCGGAAACCAGCCCGGCCATTCGCGCAATTCAGCGTCCTCATTGCTGCAAGCGGCAACAATATGGGCACGGCGCAGATAAGCTTCATCGGTCCACTCCTTATAAGGCATGACAAACCGTGCCTCGCCGGGACTGCCAAAGCTGCAGTTCAAGATGTGATAACCCTGCTCCAGGGCCGCGCGGGCGGCGGCCCAGACGACGGTGCTGCGCCCGCGCGATCCGCCATCGAGGACCCGGAAGCTGCCCAACTCCGCCTCGGGCGCAATCTGGCGGATGAGCCAGGCAATGGCTGTGCCATGGCCCAGACTGTCTCCATTCCCCGGCACGGTTTTCAAAAAGGCGCCATCAGGCTCGAAGGCCAGATCATCCCGCAGCTTCAGTCCTTCCAAAGCCGGGTGCGAAACATCCACACCGGAATCCAGGATGGCAATGCGAACCACTTTGCCCGTGCTGGGTCGCAAGTCTTCAAAAGTCAGGTTCATGGCAGACGCAGATGGGGACGACTCAGCCTTCGGTTCCAAACACCCAGCCCGTGAGGCGGTGGTCCACCAGCCTGCCCAGAGCGGCGGTAGCTATTTCCAGGGAGGCCAGTTCTTCCATGCCGAAAGATGGAGGAGGGGCATACCCGGCCGGGAAATCGGCAGAGGACGAAGGTACCTGGGCCAGCCCCGGCAGATCGCCCAGGCGGATGAGGCGCACCGCTGTCACGATGCCCTGCGTGCCACCGGCAAAGCGCAGCGGAATGGCCATCAGGGTCCAGGTGAGAACTTTCAGGCTGCGATCCAGCTCACGGTTTTGCTGCTGGTGAAAGCACACCTCGCTCTCACAGGCCGCCTGGCCGCTGGTGTAGGCCATGCCGGTAAGCCCCTGGTGAGAAGGCAGTTCAAAACAGCCGACAAACGAGGCGGCGTCCGGGCCGTTGTTCCACACCGGAACAAGCTTCCGGCCTTCGTCCTGCGCCAGCCAGACGCTGCCTTCATCCGCGCTGATGGCCTTTAGCGCCTGTGCCAGCAACCGGACAGGCAGGCCCTCCACCAAGGAAACAGGTTTCTCCAGCAATGCGCGTGCGGCATAGGCTTCACGATGCCCTGCAAGCCGCTCTTGGAGGCGGTCCATCTCAGGATCAGGAAAGGCGGAGAATGGCGCAGGCATGTGCGTAACCTAAAGGCTGGCGCAAAAACTCGCAATGGATTGGAAAAGAGATCGCTTGCGGCCCACGGGCAATCTCCGGACAGTCCTGCACCCCGTTCCAGCCTCGTCCATGAAACGCTTTTTCTCCTTCGGCAAACGCCCGGCCACGCCTGCAAAGGCAGCCCCGTCTGCATCCCAAGGAGTGGCGGGCTGGCCACCTTTGCAGGTGTACCCATCCCCCGAGGAACTGACCGGCATGATGCCGCCGGGAGAATATGTTTTTGATGCCCTGGTCGGCCAGGGCGGCATGGGGGCTGTATACCGCGGGCAACAGACCAAACTGGAGCGGGCTGTCGCCATCAAGATCCTGCACAGCCAGCATGGCACCGACTACGCGTATGCAGAGCGTTTCCGCCGTGAAGCGCAGGTGCTGGCCCAGATGAACCACCCGAACATCGTCAGCGTGTATGACTTTGGCATGGTGGGTGACTACCTGTTCTATGTCATGGAGTTCATCGAGGGGACGGACCTCCACCATCTTTTGGGGGCAAAACAAATCGCCCCGGAACGTGCTCTCGAGATCATCCCCGCGCTTTGCGATGCCCTCTCTTACGCCCATGCCAAGGGTCTGGTGCATCGCGATCTGAAGCCTGCCAATGTCCTCATTTCCTCCGACGGGCGCATCAAGCTGGCCGATTTTGGCCTGGCGAAACACCTGAACCGCCCCACCACGCTGCTGACCCTGAGCAACATGGCCATGGGTACCCCGGACTATGCCGCGCCGGAGCAGTATGACACCCGGGCCGTGATCGACCACCGGGCCGACATCTACGCTCTCGGTGTGGTGTTCTACCAGATGCTCACCGGGGCGATTCCACGGGGTGCCTGGCAGCCGCCTTCAGCGCTGATCGGTACAGATCCCCGGCTGGACGCCGTCATCGTCCGCGCTTTGCTGCCAGACCGGAACCAGCGCTACGCCTCCGCAGTGGAGTTTAAGCAGGCCCTGGCCGCCAGCCTGCTGCCGCATATCCAGGAAGGCAACCCATCCGCCATCCAGGCCCCCGAACCCAAACGCGTCCTGGTGCTGGAAGACGACCTCCTTTTGCGTCAGCTGATCGTGCGCAATCTCAAGCATGAAGGTTTCGAGATCGTGGAAACCGGAGATGGCGGCGAAACCGTGCGCCGTTACGGTGAAGCGCTGGCCATGGGCCGCCCTTATGATCTTGTGCTGATCGACCTCACCATTCCCATGGGCATGGGTGGAGCGGAAGCGATGGAATACCTGCGCCACATGGACCCGCAGGTGAACGCCATCGTCTCCAGCGGCAACCGCAATGATCCCACCATGCTGGATCCCGGCGAGTTTGGTTTTACCGGCGTCTTGCCCAAACCATACGACAGCGGTGACCTGCTGAGGGTGGTGCGGCAGTCCCTGACTCGCAGGCGGGACTGAGCAGTACGGGCTCTTCGTCGGAAAAAGAAGCGCCGTCCGCAGCAAGCTGGGACGGCGCAACGCAAGGTGGCGGGTTCCACCTCTCAGCAATCAGTGCTTGTGACCCTTTTTGGTGGAGTCACAGCAGGCACTTGTCTTTCCTTTTTCCTGAGAGCAGCAGGCAGCGGCGGCTTTTTTGTCGCCGGCAGCGGCTTTGCAGGAGGAGCAGTCTGCCTTTTTGCTGGCGCAAGAAGCGAGCAGCAGGGAGGCAGAGGCAAGGCCAACGGAGAGAAGACGGATCATAGAGAGTGTCGGTTGGGAAACAGGTAGTCTATGAGACGACCTCCAAGCCATTCAAATTACTTGCTGGTCTGCACTGGAGCAGGAGGGGGCGGAGGGGGAGCCTTGGAGGCGCAGGAGACGAGGCCGCCGGCGATAACCGAAGCTGCAAGAGCAAGGAGAGCGTATTTCATAGTGTGGTTTATAACGTGTTGTTTTTGATGCTTCAGCATCCACGATGTGAGGTTGAAGCGAGGCGAGGCTAACGACTATTCCAAGGTTTGCAACGGCCCAAATAGCAATGTTGGGGGCTGCCAGTTCGCAGGAATGACGGAGACCCTCACGCCAGAAGGTCCCGGACCACATGCCCGTGGACATCCGTGAGGCGGTAATCCCGGCCTTGAAAGCGGTACGTGAAGCGCTCGTGATTGAAGCCCAGGAGATGCATGACCGTGGCCTGAAAATCATGCACATGGACCTTCTTCTCGGCCACACTGAAGCCCAGTTCATCCGTGCTGCCATAGTCAAAGCCAGCTTTCACACCGCCCCCGGCCATGAACAGGGTGAAGCAGTCCGGATAATGGTCCCGGCCCAGAACTTTGCTGGCCGCAGTACGGCCTTCACGGAAAGGGGTGCGGCCAAACTCACCGCCCCAGATCACCAGCGTATCCTCAAGCAAACCGCGCTGGCGGAGGTCTTTGATCAAAGCGGCCACGGGCTTGTCAGTCGCGGCCATCTTTTTGGTCAGGCCATCCGTGATGCCGCTGTCCGGCGACGTTCCATGAAAGTCCCAGCCCCAGTCAAAGAGCTGGACAAAGCGTACGCCTTTCTCCACCAGCCGCCGCGCCAGCAAACAGTTGTTGGCAAAGCTGGACTCGCCGGGTTTGGCTCCGTAGGCCTCGAGGGTGCCCGCCGGTTCTTTGGAGATGTCCATCACCTCGGGCACGCTCATCTGCATGCGATAGGCCAGTTCATACTGGGCGATGCGGGTGACCGTCTCCGCATGCCCCAGATCCGCTGCCTGCACCTCATTCAGTTCACGCAAGGCATCCAGCGTGCGGCGGCGCAGGTTCCGGCTCATTCCGGCCGGGTCAGAGGCATACAGCACCGGGTCGCCTTTGCTGCGGCATTGGACCCCCTGGTAAACCGAAGGGATGAACCCGCTGCCCCAAAGCCCCTGGCCCCCGCTAGGCTGCGTGCCGCTGGAGATCAGGGTGACAAAGCCGGGCAAGTCCTGGTTTTCCGTGCCCAAACCGTAGGTCGCCCAGGAACCCAGCGAAGGCCTGCCCTGGCGGGTATGGCCAGTGAACAGCAGCAACTCGGCCGGCGCATGGTTGAACTGGTCCGTGTTCATGGACCGAACCATGGTGATCTCATCCGCAAGGGTGTGGAAGTTCGGGCACGCATCACTCATCCACATGCCTGCCTGGCCGTAGCGTTTAAACGTGCGCGGGGTGCCCATGAGCTTGGGCACGCCTGTGGTGAAGGCAAAGGTTCTGCCCTTCAAGATGGAATCCGGGCAGTTCTGTCCGTCATGCTTCACCAGTTCCGGTTTGTAGTCGAACAGGTCCAGATGCGGCGGGGCGCCGGACATGTGCAAATAGATGACCCGTTTGGCCTTGGCTGCGTGATGTGTCACACGCGGCAGCATGGGATTCGCCGCAGCAGGGAGGGAGGCCGCCGCATTCTCTTGCAGGGCATGCAAAGCGATGGCCCCCAGACTGAACTGCCCTGCCCCGCTGAGAAAAGTCCGGCGGGTGGTCAGCTGCAAGGAATCATGGCGCACAGGGTTCATGAAAAAAAAGTCGGTGAAGGGTTCAGCGCCGCATGACAAACTCGTCCAGGTTCATCACCACATTGGCCACGGCCGTCCACGCAGCCAGCTCAGCCACATCTGCGCCCGCAGGAGCCGGCCCCAAGGGCTCGCAGGCCATTTTGACCGCTTCTTGCGGATGGGAACGGTAGTCTGCCAGCGCCTCGGCCTGCAGACGGGACAGGGTAGTGCGTTCCTGGGCGGAAGGAGCACGGGAAAGGCAGAGCCTGAACAGCAGATCCAGCGGGTCTGCCGCACTCAGGACACGCCTCGCCATGGCCTGATGAGTCTCGATGAAAACCGGATCGTTCAGGGTAACAAAAGCCTGCAGGGGGGTGTTCGTACGGCCCCGGCGGATGGTACAAACCTCGCGGTTAGGCGCATCAAAGGTGCTGAAGCTCGGATAGGGACTGTTGCGCCGCACTTCCGTATAGAGGCTTCTCCGGTGGCGGTCCTCTCCCACACTGAGAGTCCAGTCATTGCTCCGGCCAAAAGCGGTGGTCAATCCCATGTTAGGCGCCAGAGGGCGCACCGCAGGGCCGCCCATTTTGAAACTGAGCAGGCCGCTGGCCGCCAGGGCCTGATCCCTCAGAAGCTCCCCTGCAGGGCGAAAGCGGGGCCCGCGCGCCAAAAGGCGGTTGTCAGGATCCCGTTCATTGAGCTCAGGCGTACTGCGGGAATCCTGCCGGTAGGCCCGGGTCAGAACCATGAGCTTGAGCATGTGTTTCACGTCCCAGCCGCTGTCCATGAATTCGGCCGCCAGCCAGTCCAGCAGTTCAGGATGGATGGGCAGCTCTCCCTGGCTGCCAAATTCCTCGCTGGTGCGGACGATGCCGGTGCCGAACAAACTTTCCCACATGCGGTTGACGGTGACACGGGCCGTCAGCGGATTGTCACGGCTGACCAGCCAGCGCGCGAGGGCCAGCCGGTCGCGGGTTTTCCCTTCCGGCAAGGAGGGGAACACAACAGGCGTCCCTTCGTTAACCTCATCCCCCAAGGCCTGCCAGTTGCCCCGCAGTTGCACCTGCGTCTTGCGCCGTTCAGCGGCAGGCAGGTCTCTCATCACCGGCACGCTCACCGGTTTGGTTCGGGCCAGCTCCTTGTTCACAGCATTCAGCCGGGACCGCTCAGCCTTGGCTTCAGGGGCTGTCTGCCGCACATAGTGCCCCTTCAGCAAGGTCACCTGCTCCGGCGTGCGTTTGGCGGCTTCAGCAGCCAGGGCTTCCGCCGTTTTTTTGTCTTTGATGGAAGGTTTGGATGAAAGCCAGGCCTCATACCCCTTCAACCAGCCTTCAGGCAGAGCGGAGAACTGTTTCTCCAAAGCCGCCGCCTCCTGCTGTAGTTTTTGGCGCTGCGCGCGCAGTTCAGCCGTCTGGATCTCATGCAGCGGAGATTCGTCTTTGCGGTCCGCGTCTGCCGTCTGGTTGAGGAAGGCATAAATCTGAAAGTACTCCTTTTGCGTCAGCGGATCGTACTTGTGGGTGTGGCATTGGGCACAGGCGAGGGTGGTTCCCATCCACACCGCGAAGGTGGTGTTGACCCGGTCCACAATGGCGGCGACACGGAACTCTTCGTCGCTGGTCCCCCCCTCATTCTGGGTCATCGTGTTGCGGTGAAAAGCCGTGGCGATGAGCTGGTCATCCGACGGTGAAGGCAGCAGATCACCCGCCATTTGTTCGATGGTGAACTGGTCGAACGGCATGTTCTTGTTCAAGGCCCGCACCACCCAGTCGCGGTACGCCCAGATCTCCCTCGGCTGGTCGCTGGGATAACCGGAACTGTCCGCATACCGTGCCAGGTCCAGCCATTGTCCGGCCCAGTGCTCGCCAAAGGCGGGCAAGGACAGGTAGTGGCTGACGAGCTTTTCATAGTCCCCCTCCGGCATGGGGGTTGGGGCACCTGGCGGCGCAAACCTTTCCAGTTCTGCCAGAGTCGGTGGCAGGCCGGTGAGGTCCAGGGCCACACGGCGCACCAGGGTGCGGGCGTCCGCTTCCTTGCCATAAGCCAGCTTTTCATGCTTCAGGCGGCTCTGCAAAAAGGCGTCGAGCGGGTTTGTCCTCACTTCCCCCACCGGAGGAACCGGAGGGCGCTGCACTTTTTCATAGCTCCAATGCCTGCCCCAGCGTGCGCCTTCGCGGATCCACTGTTTCAGCAGTTCTACCTGGGCAGGGGGTATCACCTTGTGCTGCTTGGGTGGCGGCATCACCTCGTCCGGATCTGACGAAACAATGCGCTGGATCAGGGCGCTCTTCTCCGGATTGCCAGGCACCACGGCCACAACGCCATCGTTGGAAGCTTTGGCCGCCACTTCATCATCCAGACGGAGCCCGGCTTCCCGTTTTGCTTCATCTGGCCCGTGGCAGAAAAAACAGTTCTCTGACAGGATAGGCCGGATCTGCCGGGAGAAATCCACGGCAGTGACCGCCCTGCCCGACAGGACCATCAAGAGGGCAACGGATAGGAAGAGACAACGCATGGAGCCACTGCCACATACGCAGCCAGTGACAGCATTTTGACGCAGGTGCACGGATTGTCCATTTCCTTAGCAGCCATGGTTAGGCAAAACGGCAAACCCCGGTCATTCGGCGGGCCTATGCCTGGCCCGCGCCCGTCAGGAACGGTTATTCCAGACCCGGTGGTTTTTCAGACACGTTGCGGCCCGTGTTGGTCGGCTTTGCGGGCGGCTTCGAGGGATCAAAGAATTCTCCGCCGACAATCTGCACATCCCCCTTTTCGCTCACGGACATCAGCGGCCGGTCACCGCCTTCTTCGCGGTAATAGGAACGCTTTTTCAAAACCCCATCCGGAAGGATGGTGCAGTGCGCGTAGATGTGAGGTTGCGCCAGGAAAAGGACCTGAAGGTTGTTCTGACGGTCAATGGTGATCTGCGGATCATGGGCCAGACTCACAGGTCCCAAGCGGAAGGTCTGAAGGCGGACCTTGGTCTTGTCATCAATCAGCCGGAAATACAGCGAAGTGGAGTCCAGGTCTGTAAACAGCGAGATGGAGTAGCGCCTGGCCTCACCTGCCCCCTTGAATTCTGGCGGCACACCAAAAGCCTGCTCCCACAGGGTTTTGGGCTCGGTGATGTTGAAGCGGACGCGGGTGCTTTTGTAATACTCACCGGAAGGAGTGTGGGCGACACGGACCACCAGACCATAGTTGCCAATCTCTGTGGGTGCATAGGCATCGGTCACCACAATGCGCTT
>DASWXG010000571.1:0-4701 GCA_036405615.1 Prosthecobacter sp.
CATGCTGAGCATTAATTTCTGAGGCGCTGACAAGGCGTCGTTGATTTAAAACCACCTCGGAGACGGGGTGGTTTTTTGCTGCCCCTAAGCAGAGCTGGAACAGGCCCAATGGGCCTCATGCGCCTCATGGGCCCTATAGGATTGGGAACAAGCCTTTGTTCAGGAGACTTCGAAACGGTGAGTTTCCACGGCGTTTTTGCCGGATTTGGGGAGGGGGCGGGGTTCGGGCTGAGCGAAGCCGTTGAGGTCCACGGCGCGGGCGTGGACTTCATATCTGCCGGGTTGCAGGGCACCCATGTTGGCGCTCCAGGAGACCATGCCGTAGCGCAGGGGCCAGGTCAGCGGGCGGCCGGTGCGGGGGTCGAAACCGAGGACTTCCTTGGATGAAACGCCGGCCGGGAAAATGGCGCTCCAGTCCTGGGGCTGGGGCTCCAGGTCGCAGGGTTTCCAGGTGGGGGCGGACTGGTCTTCTGGCGCGACTCGGCGCAACGAGTACTCCACGCCCTGCACTCCGGAGAGGCCGGAGATGACGCGGCCACTGAGGAACACGGGCTGGCCGGAGGGGAACTTGTCTGCGGTGGTGTCGATGTAGGCGGCGGTTTTGAGGTGGGACTCGGGATCGTTGTTCGCGTTCGCATACGTGTCATTGGCGCGGAAGTCGTTGGTGACGGAAATGCGCTGGAGCCACTTGATGCTTTTGAAGCCGTGCGCCCAGGGGATGACCATGCGCACCGGGCCGCCGCGTTCCAGGGAGATGGGCTGGCCATTCAGCCGGTAGGCGACGAAGGGCGGAAGCTCGCCGGGCGCGGTCTCCATCGCCTGGGTAAAGCTGAGGGAGGACTGGAAGAGCTGCTTGGGATCGTTGTTATGAAAGCCCCAGAAGTAGATGCGGCGCGCGTTGTGCATGCCGCCGCAGAGTTTCAGCACCTCGCGCAGCGGAACACCTTCCCACAGGCCCTGGCCGAGCGGCTCGGCAATGTTGAGGCACTGCATGGCCTTCAGGTAGCGGACGCCGTGCTGCTTGCCCAGTTTCACCAGCGTTGGGAAGTCCAGAGCGGTGCCGTCGGACAGGAGGAGTTGTTTTTTCAGGCTGGCAGGCTCCTTCACGAGGGCGTCAGTGAAGGGATCGGTGATGATCTCCAGCCGCCATGTCTCCGGGGTGAGCCGGGCCTGGGTCAAGGCCTCGCCCGTGAGCTTGTGGGGCTTGGGATTGCCGCGTGAGACATCGTAAAAATCACCGGCGGCGGTGAGCAAGGGGCGTGGGATGGGACAGGACGCGCCTTTGGCAGGGGCGGCCACCAAGGGGCGGAGGCCGCCGGCCAGGACAGTGGCGGTGGTGCCTGCCAGGAACTCACGCCGGGATGTAGGAGGAAGGTCGGACATGGCAGGAGAGCCGGACTGTGGTTGGGATAGGCGGCCACGGCAGAATCGCCTGCTCCCACCGGTTTGTTGCAAACAATCCCTCTGCGAACAGAAGATCGTGAGCTTGGAACAGGCTCACCTCCATGTTCTGGCGGAGTCGATCTCCACCGAAACCACCCCTTGGATCCGCCGAGCCGCAGCCACCTTGCCGGCCTCGATACGACCGGTGAGAATGCCGTATTTCGACAGGCGCCTGGAATTGCTGCCCTCAATGCCTATGGCACCCTGAAGGCGTTCAACCGCCTGCTGAAGGCGGGCAGGGTCATCGAGCAAAGTCTGATCCAGAGTGATGTGGACCAGCTGTGTCACCTCGGCGGCAGGCATGAACAAAGAATACATGGCTTTGAAGAAAAACTCAATGTCAGTTCACCGGGCCGAGTTGAACCAGCCCATGGCCGAAGTCCTGTGGATCCCCCAATGGCAGGGCCAGGCTGATGATCAGGTTCCAAAGCTCCTGCCCTGTCGCCTGGGGATGCTGCTGGCGCAGCAGGGCAGCGACGCCAGCCACGTGTGGCACGGCCATGCTGGTGCCGCTGAGCTTCTTATAGCCCCCGCCAGTCCAGCCGGAATAGACCGCCACCCCTGGGGCTGAGAGATTGACCTCGCCCACGTCATCTGTGCGGCCACAGCTAAACCGTGCGATCTGCCGTTGCTCGTCCACCGCAGCCACGGCGAGAATCGAAGGGCAGGCGGCTGGATTTTGCACGGGGCGCACCGCCCTGGGGCGCCTGCTTCGGTTGCCGGCAGCGGCCACCACCAGCACTCCATCCGCCAGCAGGCGGGAAGCCACGCGCTCGTAGGCGGCGGCAAAGGGCCGGCCTTTGATACGCCGGCTGCCAAGGCTCATGGCAATCACCGACGCCCCCTTTTCCGCAGCCCAGTCCATGCCATCAAGGATTTGATCATCCCAGCCAATGCCTGCATTGTTCAAGACCTTGCCCGCCAGCAAGGAGACGTCGGGAGCCACTCCGCAGCGGCACGAGCCCTGGGTGCTGCGCGGACCGCAAAGGCTGATCGCGCAGTGAGTGCCGTGGCCGTTGCCATCCTGCACGCTTTCACCCTCAACGAAGGACACGGCAGTGTCTCCCTCCACCACCCGCTGGTGCAGGTCGGGATGGGAAAGATCCAGTCCCGTGTCCAGCACGGCCACTTTCACGCCGCTGCCACCGGCGTGATCCGGCACTCCATCCATGCCCAGCAGGGACAGAGGCCACCCCAACGGCGGATGTGCCGTAGGGCTGGCCGAAGCCGAAGCGGCCTGGGTCCGTGTCAATGTGCGCCGCTCATTGAGAAAGACAGCCTCCACCTCGTCGTCGGCCAGCACCTTCTGCACCTCATCCTCATTGAGGGAGGCCACACCGGCCGCGAGGTGTTCAAAAACTTTGGGGTTCACCCCATGCTTTTCATCCAGCATGGAGAGGGATGAGCGAAGGCGCACGCCTTTCGCCTCGCCGACGTGAAGGAGGGCAGAGAGCCTGCTCACGTTCTGTGCTCCCGGCTGGCGAAACAGAATGATGTGGGTGGGCTGGCCGCCTGCGGGTGGATGGATGGGCTCTCTGGGCATGATTAGGGGTAAGGGAAGTTTGGGGGGCTGGAAACGCGGTGTTTCAGTGATCAATCTCACACCGCACCCATGGATTCGCCGGACCGTTACAGCCCCCCAACGCAGCACTTCAAACCTCGTCCACCACCAAGGTAAAGGGATCGGCAGACACCATGGTCTCGGCACCCAGGACCCGTTGTGCAGCCCCGTTAAGCTTGCTGCAATAAACCACCACGATGACAAATTCCGCCTCCGGCACTTCAAGAACGTAGGGCGGGTCATAGTCACTGCTCTTCAAAACAGCCTTGCGCACGCCATTGCCGTCCTCCTGCACCATGTGCAGGCCAAAGCCAGGCAATGTTGTCTCCAGTCTGGCCTGCCAGCGTCTGTCACTGCCTGCCACATTCCGCAGCAGGAATGCCCGTTTGGAAAGCGGTAGCATTCGGCCCGGGACTCTGAGAGGTTTTGGACATTGATTCAGATCGAAAACTTCCTCCACGACCTTCAAATACCATTGGGCATCCTCCACTGGCAGGTGCCTTTCCATAAATTCGCTGGTAAAAGACTCGCCTGCATACCGGCCGAACCACCATGATAAGGTGTGGTTCGGAGCGGGATTACTGCCTCTGATGACCGCATCAAGGCAACGCCAGGGATCGACATGCCCCCCTGCCTGTGCAGCCCGCCACCATGCCTTGATCAGTCCCGGGCATCGCTCTTCCACCCAACAGAGAAACGGCCACTGGTAGTAGCCAAAGGCCTGTTTCGAGGAAAACCTTTTGCTTCCCTTGCCCTCTACAGGGATCTCCACGCCATAAAGGGAAACACCGGACTGCATGGTCCACTCCGCCGCGTAATCGAGGAAAGAACGTCCCTTGTTGGTCCATGCGGATTCCGCCCACACCGCAGTGATCTCATCCGCCACCTTCCATGCGCATTTCAAAGCAAACGTGGCCAGCTTTGGAGGCCCGCTCCAACTGGTCCACACATGGCAGATTTCATGGGTTACGGCTCCACAAAGCCACTCCGGCCGGAGGTTGCCCCAATAGTACCGGGTGGGGATGGGCGCCAGGATGAAAAAGTCGGCCAGGCCGCCAGTTGTTGACTTGTCGTTCTCAAAAACCTGTGGCTCCGCCGCCTGCAAGGAGTCCGCACGTTTTGATGACACTCCTCCCGCCAGATCATCCGCAGGGTAAGGAAACCAAGCATCCCATACCACCACAGGCACGCGGTCCCTGGAACGCCGGTTGGGAAAATCGACTCCAGAAAAATGTTCCTTGTCCAAGGTTTGCACATGCCCACAGAGCTTGCCCCAGGCAACGTCTGGAAGACCATGAAAACCCGACGAAACCGGCACGCCTTCCTGATTCACACGGCCGTCAATGCCCATGACAGGACAAGCCGAGCGGCCTGACAACAGCAACTGCCGTCGTGCAAATATTTCAAAATTGTCAGTCTCCCAATGGTTCCAGTTCGCATCTTTGCGCAGTTCAGCAATGAGATCAGATTGGTTCATTTGAAGATCAAGGGGGAATGGTGAAGGCAGCCACGCCCCTGTTCTCTGGACGATAGAGGAGAGAAAGGCCTGCGCCGCCCCACCCCTCTTTAAGATTCATTTGGTTTTCGTCCACCTCAAAATGCTGCTCAATCAGCATCAAGAGACCGTCCAATTGTGGGCGCGTCTGTAGGCCATCCTCCGGCCAATACTTCAAAAGAGGCCACATTAATTCCAGTTC
>DASWXG010000572.1:0-9396 GCA_036405615.1 Prosthecobacter sp.
GCACGGGTGCTGAAGGCTCTCAAAGCGGATACCCAGGTGATACCGGCTCCGGACGAGACTTATCGCGAGGTGGAAAACACCGGCACACCAAGCGCGGAACACTCCGTGGCCGGGGCAAGACCGGTGGTTGTCGGCACCGGGCCGTGCGGACTGTTCGCCGGTCTGTTGCTGGCAAGGCAGGGGTTGAAACCCATCTTGCTGGAGCGCGGCAAGGCTGCGGGTGATCGCGCCCGTGATGTGACCGGCTTCTGGCGGCGCGGCTGGGATTTCAATCCGGAGTCAAACGTGCAGTTCGGTGAAGGTGGCGCTGGGACGTTTTCCGATGGCAAGCTGTACACCCAGATTCGCGACCGTGAGAACCGCATCCCCTGGATCCTGAAGGAGATGGTGGCGGCGGGTGCGCCGGAGGACATTCTTTTGAAGGCCCGGCCGCACATCGGCACGGACCGTCTCATCAAGGTGGTTCGCCACATCCGCGAGGAGATCATCGCCCTGGGCGGCGAGGTGCGGTTCAGCTCCCGCGTAGCGGATGTCGTCATCGAAAAAGACGTGATGCGCGCGGTGGTGCTGGCGGACGGCAGTGTCATCGAGGGCAGCCCCATCATCTTCGCGGTGGGCCACAGCAGCCGCGATACTTTTGCCCAGTTGCACGAGCGTGGCGTGCCGTTTGAACCCAAACCTTTTTCGGTGGGCGTGCGCATTGAGCACCCGCAGCGGCTGGTGGACAAGATGCTGTATGGCAAGTGGGCCGGGCATGTGAAGCTTGGCTCCGCCCCTTACAAATTTGTGGCGCACTGCGATACCGGGCGCAGCTCCTACAGCTTTTGCATGTGCCCTGGCGGTTTGGTGGTCGCTGCCACTTCAGAACCCGGCATGGTGGTGACCAACGGCATGAGCAGTTATGCACGTGCCGAGGCCAATGCGAACTCGGGCTTCATGGTGGAAGTGGGGCCGCAGGACTACGGTGAGGCCCATCCGCTGGCGGGTATCGAGTTTCAGCGCCGCATCGAGCGCCGGGCCTATGAGGTGGGCGGCAGCAACTACCATGCACCTGCCCAGCTGGTGGGTGATTTCCTGGCAGGACGCGCCTCCACCAGCCAGGGCTCGGTGAAGCCTTCCTATGAACCTGGTGTTGTGTGGACTGACCTGCGGGAAGTGCTGCCCGAGAACGTCATCGCGACTCTGAAAGAGGCCGTGCCCAGGATCAACCGCAGCCTGCCGGGTTTTGATCTGGCAGATGCGGTGATGACGGCTGCCGAGACCCGCAGTTCCGCCCCGGTGCGCATCCCTCGCGATCCGGAAACCTATGAGTGCACGGTGCTGAAAAACTTCTACCCGGCCGGGGAGGGTGCCGGGTATGCCGGGGGCATCATCTCGGCGGCTGCCGATGGCATGCGCGTGGCTGAGGCGGTTTTGAAAAGCCGTTGAACCGGCCGGTTCTCCATGGGCAGGGGGGCGCATCAGGCGGACTGTTTTGGCCTAACATAAAGTCCAATTAAATCCTTGATGAAGGCACAAAAAAGCCGGGACGCTTTCGCGCCCCGGCTCGCGGGAGAGACTGGCCTTGCCAGCCGCTCTCTTCAATCTTAGTGCTCGTAACCGGCTTCGCCGTGTTCGGACAGGTCCAGACCGATCTGCTCGACTTCTTCGGTTGGGCGCAGGCCCACGATGACCTTCACCAGGATGGTGATGACCACGGTAGCGGCCACGCTCCAGACGATGGTCAGACCCACAGCCTTCAGCTGTTCCATCAGCAGACCTTCTTTCAGGCCGGCCACCACAGCGTTGGCCTTCTCGTCCGCAAAGATGCCTGTCAGGATCGCTCCCATCGTGCCGCCCACACCGTGCACCCCGAAGGTGTCCAGAGCGTCGTCATAACCCAGCATCTTCTTCAGGTAGGCCACGGCGATGAAGGGCACCACACCGGCCAGCACTCCCATGATCACCGCACCGTTGGCGGTCACAAAACCTGCACCGGGGGTGATCACCACCAGACCGGCCACGATGCCCGAGCAGAAGCCCAGCACGGAAGGCTTGCCGCGGGTGATCCATTCCAGCACCGCCCACACAAAACCGGCGATGGCGGCGGCCAGCGTCGTGGTCATGAAGGCGTTGGAGGCGATGCCGTCAGCACCCAGCGCGGAGCCGGCGTTGAAACCATACCAGCCCACCCACAGCATGCCGGTGCCTACGGCGCACAGCACCATGCTGTGCGGTGCCATCGGCTCCTTGCCGTAACCCTTGCGCTTGCCCAGCATGATGCAGAGCACCAGGGCGCTCCAGCCGGAGGTCATGTGCACCACGGTGCCGCCTGCGAAGTCGATCGCCTTGATGGCGGCGTTCGGGTTCAGAGGGCCGCACATCAGGCCGGTGGTGGACCAGACCATGTGGGCGAAGGGGAAGTAGACAACGAACATCCAGATGGCCACAAACAGCAGCACGGAGATGAACTTCATGCGCTCGGCGATGGCACCGACGATGAGCGCCGGGGTGATGATGGCGAAGCTGAGCTGGAACATGGCCCACATGGCATCCGAGATCCACCAGAAGCCCGCGCCGGAGGCATAGGGCGAAACGCCCTCCAGGAACTTCATGCTGAGGTCGCCGATGTAGGCGTTGCCCGCGCCGAAAGCGAGGCTGTAGCCGCAGGCCCACCACAGGAGGGTGACGAGGCCGGCGATGCCCATGCACTGGGCGATGACGGAGAGGACGTTCTTTTTGCGCACCAGGCCGCCGTAGAAGAGGGCGAGGCCCGGGAGTGTCATGAAGATGACGAGGGCGGTGCTGGTCATCTGCCAGGCATTGTGGCCGGGGCCGGGGCCTGCGATGGTGGACTTCCACTCGGTGTCGCCGTCCTTGCCGGGCTGGCCGTTGGTGACGTATTTTTCCAGGTCAAAGATGCGCTGCTCGATGGTGGGGCCGGCAGGTTCTGCAGCCGCCGGGGCCACGGCAGGAGCGGGTGCTGCAGCCGGCGCCGGGGCGGGCGCGGGTGCTGCGTCTTGGGCGTGCGCTACCCCCAACGTCAGCAGAGTTGAGGCAAGAAGACCGCACGCGAAGGTGCGCCAGCGTAGGATGACCGGGGACATGGATGTGGTGGACTTAGCTTGGTTGTGCGAGGCGCTCTGGACAGTTGGTTGGTTCAGATGACCCTCACGCAAAGGGGAGAAAGCAGATGGCGTGCCAACTTTTCGACGCTCACTCGCACAGCTTCTTTTTGCCAGACTTGGCCTCAGACTGCATCTCTGCCCTCCTTCCCTGCACCGTACGTTCACTTCGCACCATCTTGCCTCCCGCCCATGAATGCCGCCCCCTACTTTCTCGGCATGGCCGCCCTTTTCGGCATTGTTTGTTATGGCCTGCTGAACCGCACCCTCTGGATGTGGCGCTTCGCCTGGATCCTCTTTTATCTCCTGGCCGCCAAGTGGGGTGAATGGTTCTTCACCGCCCTGAGAGAGGCCAAAGACAATGCCCAGGTTGGCTGGGCATGTGTCTATCTCGCCGGCGGGCTGGTCATCTGGCTTCCCACTGTACTCTGGTGGGCGAATGCTCGCCCGCTGTTTGGCGGCAAGCCCCCGACTCCCCCGCGGTAGCGCCGAGATCAAGAAGCCGCCGGAGCCAGCTTCTCTTCATAGTCTTCTTCCAGGCGCGCATGGGTGCTCCAGAAGGGAGGCGGTTCCGCTCCCTCAAGTTTCGCCACGAGAATGGCGGCATGAGCATGCCACCCCGATGAAACACTGAGAAGCTCATCCCGGCTGGTCCCCAGCTTGCGGTGGGTGATGACCAGCCGCACGCGGCCATCGTCCTCAGACGAGAGTTCAAAAGTGACCTCGGAAGCTGATCCGTCCGGTTCGCCCCAGGTATGGCTGAGCAACCGGGGAGGCTCGCATTGGAGAACGGTTCCAGTAAAACTGCAGCCGTCCTGGCAGCTCTCCCGGTATTTTTCCGGGATCTCCTCCTTTGCCTCCGTCAGTTGGGAATGGTGAAACTCCAGCCTCACTTTGCCCCCAGCTCGCAGCTCCGTTTCTCCATGTGCCAACCAGAGCCCGCGCTTTTCAGGATCCGTCAAAAAGGCCCAGACCCGTTCCAGGGGACCAGGCAGAAGGCGGACGAAGCGCACCTCTCCAGCAATAGAGAGATCACCGTAGCTGTTGTTGGATTCATTCATGGCCATGTTTCTTGTTAGGTTTTGATCCGGTCCCTTTTCCCTTTCGGCTCGTCCTGTCATCTTCCAGCAAAGCGGCCTCCAGGGCATCCAGCCGCCGGCTCCAGAACCCAAGAGTCGAAGCCAGCCACTGCTGGATATCCTGAAGTCCTTTCACATTCAGCGTCTGGATCCGCGACTGTGCCTCCACACGGGATACCACAAGCCCGGCGTCCCTCAGGACTTTCAAGTGCTGGGAAATCGCCGGGGCGCTCATGTCAAACTCCGCCACAATCTCCCCTACCGTCAGGTCCCGCTTGGCCAGCATCTCAACGATGCGGCGGCGGGTCGGATCAGCAATGGCATCCAGGGTTTCCATGGCACCATAATTTATCACTTACTTAATTAAGTAAACACTAAATTAACACATCTTTTTTCACCGGCTTTGCTCCACCGCTTCCCTCATGGCCGCTAAAAGCGCCTCAATAGCCGGGTTCCGCTCTCCCTCTACCCATGCGGCACCAACCACGGCAGCCGGGGGAGCTGGCAGGATCGGCACCAGTTTCAGCCTCTTTCCAGCCGTCCAGGCAAAGACGGAAGCCACCACCGCCCCCCCTTTTCCTGACTCCACCGCCGCGATCAGGCTCATGCCACCGTCGCATTCCTCGGCAAACACCTTGCGCCGCACAGCCGGGCCGAGACGCCTAACCAGAAAGTCTTGATAGTCTGGATAATCCACTCGTGAGTAAGCGACCATCGGTCCGGCCAGAATGTCTGCGGGCGTCACACTGCGACATCGCGCCCAGGCGTGTTTCAACGGCACAGCAGCCATCACCGGATAACTTACCAGCGGTTCAAAACAAAGGCCCTTTAAAGCCGCCTTGACCGGCTGCATCATCAGGGCCGCCTGCAGTTTTCCCGTTCGCAAACCGGTCAGCATCTCGGGAAAAGAGAGATCATGCAGTCTTACTTTCACATCCGGCCGGATGCGTTCAAACGCCTTCAGAACCGGAGGCAGCAGTTCAACCGTGGGTGAAGGAGCATACCCCACATGCAGTTCTTCCACATGGCCCGGCTGGGCCTGCCGGGCCTCCTCCACAGCGTGCGCCACTTGTTCAAGCACGGCTCTGCTGGCGCGCAAAAACACACGGCCCGCTTCCGTAAGGCGGATGGATTTACCAGTGCGATGAAACAGCTCCACTCCCATCTCCTGCTCCAGTTCACGAATCTGCCGGGTGAGCGGCGGCTGGGAAAGATGCAGTCTGGCAGCGGCCCGGGTGATGTTTTCTGTCTCGGCCACGGCAATGAAATAACGGAGGTGACGCAGTTCCATGAATGGACCAAGCATACCTTACAGGTATTGTCAGACAAGCCGGATGATATTTCCATCCGAATTCAGGCAGGTTAGGATCAAGGGCATCCACCATCGCCAGCCATGAAGCCACTTGCCCTTACACGCCGAGGTCTATTCTCCCGTGCCGCCGCCTTCACCGGCACGGCAGCCGTATTGAAACATATGCAGGCAGCCCCATCCGCGACCGGCAGCACGTCCTCCGCAGGCGGACTGTACGTCTGCATCACCTGCGGCACCCAGTTTGCCGAAACTGAAGGGGAACCCAAGGAATGCCCCATCTGCCAGGATGACCGTCAATACGTAGGCGCAGGCGGGCAACAGTGGACCACGCTGGAGAAGTTGCGCAGCGGTGCCTGGAAGAACGTCATTCGCGAGTTGGAGCCCGGCATTCACTCCATCACCACCGAGCCCAAGTTTGGCATCGGCCAGCGTGCCCTTTTGATTCAAACCCCAAAAGGCAACATTCTGTGGGACTGCATCAGCCTGCTGGACGAGGCCACCCTCCGTGCCATCCGGGAACTGGGTGGCGTTTCCGCCATGGCCATCTCCCATCCGCACTATTACACAACGATGGTCGAGTGGAGCCGGGCCTTGGGCGATGTGCCGATCCACCTGCACCAGGACGATGCCCGCTGGGTGATGCGGCCGGACCCGCGCATCCGCCACTGGACCGGCGAAACCCAGGTCCTGGCGGACGGCTTCACCCTGGTACGCACCGCAGGCCATTTCGACGGGTACCAGGTTCTTCACTGGAACCCGGGCGTGAACAAACAGGGGATTTTGTTTTCAGGCGACCAGCCGCAGATCGCGGCGGATCCCCGCTGGGTGAGTTTCATGTACAGCTACCCCAATATGGTCCCGCTGAATGAGGCCGCCATCCGGCGGATCGTCACCTCTCTGGATCCTTTTGAGTATGAGCGCATCTACAGTGCCTTCACACCGGGCTTTGTAAGCCGCGATGCGAAGGCCGTTGTGCGCCGGTCTGCCGAACGTTACATCCGCCACATCAGCCCGGACTGAAGGGGCGGGTTCAGTCAAGTTCGCCCATGTGGCCAAGCTGGAATTCCTCAAAGGCCTTCTGGATCTCTGCCTGCGTGTTCATTACAAAGGGACCATAGGCGGCAATGGGTTCGTCCAGCGGCTCGCCATCCATCACCAGCAGTTGGGAATCCGCCGTGGCATGCAGCAGCATGCTGTCGCCCTTGCGCTTGAACACCACCAGATCCCCCTCCGCAGCCTTGGCATCGTCATTGACTGTGATCTGGCCGTTGAGGAGAAGGAAGGCGCTGGTGTGGCCGTCTGGCAGAGGCAGAGTGACAGAGCTGCCCGCATTGAGTTTCACATCCCAGAGATTGATGGGCGAAAACGTCCGTGCCGCACCGCGAGTGTGGCCATAGTCACCGGCAATGACGCGCAAATTCCCGGCCCCGTCCGGCAGACTCACCACGGGGATCTCACCGCTGAGCAAAGTTTGATAACTCGGCGGAGCCCCCTTGTCGCGGGACCTCAGGTTCACCCAAAGCTGGGCCATTTGCAAAACACCGCCCGCGCGGGTGAAATCACCCGAGTGAAACTCTTCATGGAGGATGCCCTTGCCGGCAGTCATCCACTGGACGTCACCCGGCCCGATTTTACCACCGCCTCCGCTGGAGTCGCGATGCTCCAGTTCACCTTGGTAGGCCACGGTCACTGTTTCAAATCCCTTGTGAGGGTGGCCACCCACGCCACGCTTTTCATTCCCAGGCGGAAAATCATAAGGGGCCGCATAGTCCAGAAGCAGGAAAGGGCTGAGCTCCCGCCCCAGGCCGTTGTAGTCAAAGACGGAACGCACGGGAAACCCGTTGCCCACCCAATGCATGGCAGAGCTGTGATGAATACGCTGAATCGGTTTCATAATAAGGAATCGTTCTTGAAGTTCTGGACGGATTTCCGGCCGCCCTCCGTGGGATCAGCCCCCAGTCTTCAGCAGACCGACCAGATCCAAAGGCTTGGTAAACATGGCCAGTTCACCCGAGGCCGTCCTTGGCCATTGTTCTTCCGGACGGTCCCAATACAGCTCCACGCCGTTCTGATCGGGATCATGGAGGTAAAGCGCCTCGCTCACACCGTGATCGGCTGCACCGTCCAACGGTATGCCCGCCCCACGCAGACGTCGCAGGGCATCAGCCAAAGCCGCACGGGATGGGTACAAGATCGCCGTATGGTAGAGGCCCGTCGTTCCAGGAGGTGGAGGTGATCCGCCTTTGCTCTCCCAGGTGTTCAGGCCGATGTGGTGATGGTATCCGCCTGCAGAAATAAAGGCGGCTTCACGGCCAAACCGCTGCATGAGCTTGAATCCCAGAACACCGCAGTAGAAGCCCAGCGAGCGTTCCAGATCCGCCACTTTCAGATGCACGTGCCCGATGCGAACCGCTGGAGGCAAAGGAGATTGGGAAGTCGTTTCCATGGTTAGACCAGTAAGGGACTGTGGAAGGAAAGATAATGCAGGAAATTTGGCCTCAGCATGTCCGCCAAACGGGGAGTGAATCTCCCGGCTCCGCCCCGTCATTGCCTGACAGCCTCACTCTGAGACACTCAACGTCATCAGAGTGAGGCCGTTTCAAGGTCTGGATCCGTTACTTCCCGGCCGCCGCGGCCTGGACGGCGTTGTAGCTGCTGAACAGGCAGCGGTAGTTGGGCAAGTGGTTGGAGAACAGAGTGCCCAAACCTTCGATGTCATTCCGCCAGTCGCGGTGCAGTTCGCAGGCCAGGCCAAACCAGGTCATTAGCTGACAACCAGCGGCCTGCATGCGCGCCCAGGCGGCATCACGGGTGGTTTTGTTGAACGTGCCCGAAGCATCGGTGACAACAAAGACTTCAAAGCCTTCCTCACGCGCAGAAAGCGCCGGGAAGGCCACGCAGACCTCGGTCACAATGCCCGCAATGATGAGCTGCTTTTTGCCGGTGGCCTTCACGGCTTTGACAAAGTCCTCGTTATCCCAGGCATTGATATTACCGGGGCGGGCAATGTAAGGGGCATCGGGGAACATCTCCTTGATCTCCGGCACCAGCGGACCGTTCGGGCCGTTTTCAAAGCTGGTGGTCAGGATGGTCGGCAGCTTGAAGTACTTCGCCGCATCGGCCAGGGCCAGGACGTTGTTCTTGAAGTCATCCGGTGAGAAATCATGCACCAGATTGGTCAGGCCGGACTGGTGGTCCACGAGGAGCACAGCGGCGTCATTCTTGTCGAGGCGGTTGTAGGTGAAGGAGCTCATGATGTTTTTCTGGTTAGGTTTGGACTGGGATAAGAAGGCAGAGGACAATCGCCGTTCAGGTGTCGCTGGCGGCGATGTGAGGAGACTATCAAACCCGGCTTCAAATGGAAATGCTTCGGTGCTGGTCTGAGCATGCCATCCCGACATGCTGTCATTCCGCGCCATGCCAACGGGCAAAAACCACTTGCGTTGCCGTCAATTGTTACTATCAGAGTTTCAATTGTGGCTGTTAACACCCAGTTCTCCATCGCCGTCCATCTCATGGCCGGACTGGGTTGCTGCAATGAGAACGCCAAGACTTCGACGGAGCTCGCCCAGAGCGTGAATACCAGCGCCAGTTTTGTCCGGCGGACCATGGCCAAGCTTTCCAAGGCAGGTCTGGTGGAGACATCCAAGGGCAAATCTGGAGCGTGCTGGCTGGCGAAAAAGGCAAAACAAATCACCCTGCTGGACATCTACCAGGCCGTGGCAGCGCCGAAGGCCTTTGCCATTCATGCCTATCCCGAAAGCAAACGCTGTGAAGTGAGCTGCAATATCAAAGGAGCGCTCGACCGGGCCCTAGACCAGACGCAGAAGGCCCTGGAGTCCAGCCTGGAGAAGATCACCCTCGCTGACATTGTGGCTGATATCCGTAAGCACTGACTTTT
>DASWXG010000573.1:0-3065 GCA_036405615.1 Prosthecobacter sp.
ATGGACATACCACCACAGGACACCGGCCCCCAGCAGGATGAGGCAGGCACCCAGCAACAGGAGCTTCAGCAGGAAACGCAGGGCACGGCGCATGGCCGCTCACCCAAGGCGGGAGCCGCCACCTTTCAAGGAGCGGCTTTCGGAATCTCGTTGAGCGTGTAGTAGGCCACAGCGTGCAGCAGCGGCTGCCCCTGGGCATTCTTCACTCCGTCCAGATGGAGTTCATGCACGTGCCCCTGGGTCAGCGGGGAGATGACCAGCCGCACCGATTTGCCATCTGGGGCGACTTTGGCAGCGGTGATTTTGGGCAGCACTTCATCCACCTCCGGGCCGCCATAGTCTTCACGGTAGGCATAGGTGAATTCGCGCATGGAGTAGCTGGCCAGATCGCCAGCGGTTTTAGCATCCACAGCCTGGGTGAAGGTCAGCTCAAAGCCGTCCGGTTTGGCCCGCATTTCGTGAATCTCGAAGGGCAGCTTGCCGGTCCATTCCAGTTTCTCAAAGCAGTAAGGTTTGCCACCGCGCGCGCCCCAGCCGCGGTCGCTGCCGCCGGCATAGAGCCTGCCCTCGGCATCCATGCGGCCACCAATGAGACCGCTGGCAAAACCGCTGCGGAACGGGATGACAACCCCTTGTTTGATGCCATTCACCGTCTCCAGAAACACGCGGCTGACATTGCTGTGGCTCTGGTCAGCAATGAAAAGCTGCTTCTGGAAAGGACCGAATTTTCCGCCCGACTCATCACAGACGATGAAAGTCGGCGAGTTGCCGATCTTGCCATGCACCATGTAAACGGCGGGCGGCAGAAGTTCCTTGATGCGCTTGCGCTCCATCACCATGCGGTCAGGGTCGCCTTCGGGGTTGTTCTGGCCGCGCTTGCGGTCGCCCATGTAAGCTTCCGGGATGGGGTCCAGCGGCCGCTTGCCCATGCCTGCGGCCAGGGAATACCATTCATTGCCGCCCGGGTGTCCCTGGAAGCTGCCAGGCACCAGATGCTGCAAGGTGGAAGAGCCATGCCAGGGCCCCTGGTTGTCCACATAATAGGCTTCGCCTTCGGCATCAAAACCCACACCGCCAGGGCTGCGGATGCCGCTGCAGGTGGGCACCAGGGTGCCATCCGGCTTGATGCGGACCGCCCAGCCGCGGAATGGCACCTTGCTGGTGAAGGAGCCGGTGAGGCAGAGAGTCACCCAGAGGTCGCCCTGTTTGTCAAAACGGCTGCCAAGAGCGTACTCATGGTAGTCGCCAGAGACCCCCCACTGGTCGTTGAGGTTTTCAAAAACATCCGCGCGGCCGTCACCATCCTCATCGCGAATTCGGGTGACTTCGTAACGGGTGGTGGCATAGAGCGCGCCGTCTTTGTAGCCCAGTCCCAGCACCTCATGAAGGCCCGAGGCGAACAGTTTGAACTGGGCCTTGGCGGGGTCCGGATCCTGCGCATTGGAAACCGTCCAAATCTCCCCACGGCGGGTGCCCAGGGCCAGTTTGCCGTCCGGCAAAAGTTCAACCGAACCCACCTCCATGGCAGTCTCTGCCGGGGTGGTGAAGGGGGTGATTTTATAGAACTCGGCTTCGGGCGAGTCTGCGGCCGGGAGCGAGCCGCCGAGGGCGGACAGCAGAGCGGTGAAAACGAAACGCTTCATAGGGCGGGCACTCAATGCGAAAAGGAAGATGAATGAAGGAGCAAGTCAGGAAGCTGAACGTCCTGCCTTATTTGGGCCAGGCATAAGTGACGGTGATGTCGCCGGCCGTGACCGGCAGCAGCAGATTTTGCCCGACAATGCGGGCTCCAGGTGCGGTGATGAGAAGGCGGTTTTCAAACTTGCGGCCTTCCAGATCCAGCTTTCCGGCTTCCACCTCGAAAGCACCATCCCGGGCTTCGATCTTGCCCACGGCGAGGCGCATCCAGGCATTCTTGGGCAGAGGCCCTTGCAGCTTGAGTTTGCGGATCACCTGGGGTTCACCCTTACCAGCCTGGCTGCCGTCTCCCGCCGTCTGGAAGGTCTCCTCCACGGCAGTGTCATACCAGCGGTACATGAAAGTGGGGTAACGGGCGGCATCCAGCCGGTAGCCCTTCCAGGCATACCCGGCAGCACGGTCCACAGGTGCGGGCCATTCATCTTCAGGCGAAGCGAGTATGGCAAAGGGCTGTCCCTGGGAGGGGCTGAGAACGTCATAGCCCATCGGCGACTGGTAACCGCCGCCCCGGCTGTTCCAGTGTTTGGAAGCATCCATGAACGCACCGCGCCAAAGAAGCGCCAGGTTCATCTGCTCGGCACTCCAGGCCAGGCTGATGCCCCCGGGATAACCCACAGCGATGCCGCGGTTCCCTGCCCCGGCAATGAAGTTGCGGTAGATGACCGGTTCTTTGTTCACCAGGAGAGGGATCGGGTCGAAATCCTTTTTGTTATTCTGCTTGCCGCCCTTTTCCCAGCCTTTCGGCGTCCACAGGGAAAGCGGCGTGATGTCAAAGTTAGTGCCTTTCCAGGCGGCAAACACGGCGATCTGTCCGCCGGCCTGGAAGTATTCCAGACGGAACTCATGCGGCCCTTCTTCCAGCTGGGTGGAGCCTTCCTTGATGTCCCCGGCGGGGTGGATGCCATCATACTCGACGATCTTTTTGCCATCGATCAGCAGCCGCACACCGTCATCGCCGCTGATGTAGAAGCGGTAGCTGCCCTTGCGAGGAGCGTGCAGCTTGCCGGTGAAGACCACGCCAAATTCGTTCTTGTAGTCATCCAGTTTGATCTGGACCAGATTGTCCGGAACCGTGCCTTCGCGGTGCGGAGTGAGCTTGGAGAAGTCTGGCAGAGTCTTCCAGCTTCCATGATACAGGGCAAACTTGAGATCCTTCAGCCCTTCTCCCATGGGCATGACGCGCATCTTGCCGCTCATGGTGAGGGCATGGCCCGGGAAGGTGCAGACGAAGGGATATTCGCCCGGCTTTTCCGGTGCGTTGAAGGTGAGCGTGTCCGTCTCGTGCGGGTTCAGCATTTTGGAGTTCAGCCAGATGCGCTTGTCGTCCGGCAGCCAGTTTCGCTTCAGGGCGGCCTCGGCATTTTCCA
>DASWXG010000574.1:0-5453 GCA_036405615.1 Prosthecobacter sp.
GAAAAGCTGGAAGCAGGTGGTGGATGCGAGGTCCGTTGAAGTAGAAACCCGCCGTATGGAGGCGGATGCCCTTCTGGCCCAGAAAGAGTTCTGGAATCAGCGTTTTACCTGGCTCACCGAGAAGCAACCGACGTTTACACGCCGTGGTGAAGTTGATGGTCGCTTCTTGGAGCAACTTGAAGAGTCTGCTGGTGCGTTTGGCATTAAGTTGCCACAAATTCAGCCGGTGGAGCCAGCTGAACGTCCAGGACTTGTTTCTTCCACTTTCCAGATTCAGGCCAATGGCGAATGGGAACCCATCAATAAATGGCTCTACTCGCTGCAAAAGCCTGACGCTTACATCAGCATCCCGTCTTTGACCATGGTTCCTGATGCCGAGGTCACAGGTCAGGTGGTTGTCACGATGAGCATCCAGAAATGGTTTCGTTTACCAGCGCCATGAAACATCTCTTTTTCCATTGTTGGTTAGGTCTGGCCGCCTTTGGCACGATGGTCGCCCAGGAGGTTGCTCAAGAAGATGCGCCTCCTGCTGTGGAAGCGTCTGGTGGCCCGTCTGTAGCTGAGGAGAAGACCATCCCAGAGGCCTTTCCTGAAGCGCGTTACCAAGGAACCTGGGCAGTAAATCCGTTCCATAAAAAAGTGGCGGTTATCGATGCACCCAAGATCGACTGGACCAATGACTGGGCTCTTGCCGGCATGTATAAAAGCATGGCCGGGAAGATCACCATCACGCTGCAAAACAAGCAAACGGGTGAATTCAAACGGGTGAGCAGCGACGGGGATTCCGGCAGTGAATTCTCCCTCAAGTCGGCCAACTTCAACCGCAATCGTAACGAGGCCTCGGCCACCATCGCGAAGGACGGCAAAGAGGGAACGGTCAAATATGATGATAACCTGACCTCCCGCCCGGTCACGGTGACCAACACCTTCAAGGGCCCTGCCGGCGCACCTGGGGTGCCTGGGGTTCAGGGGAACCCGAACCTCAATCCCAATTTCCGCCCTGGCCAGCCGCAGCCGGTCAATGCTACGCCGCCAGCCGGCATGCAGCGCGCCATGGTGCCGCCAGTCCAGCCAGGTGTTGCGCCTCAGCCTGGAGTGGGCGCTGCCCCTGGCCAGGCTGTTGCGCCCAGTCCCCCTACGATTTCCCGCCGCCGCCAGTTGATTCCCGCCCCTGTCGCGCCCGCCCCGGCTCCTCAGCAGTAAGCCTTCCTTTCCAGCTTTTCACATGATCGTCTCTTTTCGCCGCTTTCTTCTGATTGCCTTCCTGGGCAGCTCGGCCTCGCTGCTGGCGCAGATCCCCAATCAGGCCCCGCGCCCGACCAATCCGAATGCGGTGCCTCCCGGCGGAGCGGCTCCCTTCAACCGTCGTGCCGCTCCTCCGCCGGTTCCCGGTGCCCAGGTGCCCCGCCCGGCAGGAGCTAATGCGGCGGCAGCTGGTGAACAGCGGCAGGCGATCAAACCCGAAGAGGCGATCAAGCCCGGCGGCGGTGTGGAACTGCAGTTCCCCAACACTCCGCTGTCCCAGATTTTGCTGGTCTATGAAGACCTGACCGGGTTGAAGATCATCCGGGATGCCGCCATTGAGCAGGCTACCGTTTCCATCGAGACCACAGGTGAGCTGCCCAAGGACCGGGCCATCATGTTCATCGAGAAAAGCCTTTTGCTGAACGGCTACTCCTTTGCCCCTGCGGGTGACGGCATGGTCAAGATTCTCGGCGAGGGCAAGAAGGCCCAATCGGAAGGCGCGCCGCTTTATGAGTCGGCTTCTGATCTGCCGGAAACCGATCAGGTGGTGAGTTTTGTCGCCCTGCTGAAATACCTGACTCCGGATGATGCGGTGAAGGCGATCGACCAGATCATTCCCCGCCACAGCTACGGCATCCTGACGCCGGTGCCGAATGCGAAGGCGCTGATCATTGTGGAAAACAGCAACACCATCCGTTCGATTCTGGCTCTGCTGGAACGTCTGGATGTGAAGCCCAATGCCACTGTGACCAAGAGCCTGCAACTCGTGCGGTCGGATGCTGAAGACGTCAAAAAGGCCTTGGATGAAATTCTGGGCCTGGATGAAAAAGAGGGCAATGCCGCTGGTGGGGCAAATGCCGGCCGTCCGGCTGTACAGCCTGCGGCCATGCAACAACCTGGCATTCCTCAGGGGCAGCTGGCCCCCCTTCCTGGCGCTGCGGGGCAGGGGACTGCGGCCGATGTGAAGCCGAAGATCCTGGCGATCACCCGTACCAATCGGCTGCTGGTCATCGCCACTCCGGAATCCCTGGCTTACATTGAAACCCTCCTGGCTGAACTGGACGGCGCTTCAGAGCTGAGGACCTTTGTTTCGCGCACGCTCAATTCTCTCGGCGTCGATGCAGCCATGGGCATCATCAGCGACGCCATTGCACGCTCCGAAGGCGGTGATGCCAACTCGGGCGGCGGCGGCGTGAACAGCCTGGGCCAGTCTAACAATGGATCCAACAGCAACAACCGCACCGGGACTACCGGCACAGGCACAGGATCTTCCGGCAGTGGTCTGTTTGGCAACAGCCTCTCGAACAGCGGCAGCAGCGGTTTTGGCAGCAGCAGCGGAGGATTCGGAAGCAGCAGCGGCGGCTTTGGCAGCAGCAGCGGCGGCCTGGGTGGCGGCAGTGGTCTGGGCGGCGGCGGTGGCAACCTCCAGCCTCTGCGTCCGAACAATGGTCCCCGCTCCATGGTTATTGGCAAGACGCTTCTTATCAGCGACCCCACGGCCAACTCACTGTTTGCCTCCGGTCCTCCAGAACATCTGCGTGTGCTCAACGAGATCCTGGACGAACTGGACCGCCGCCCGCAGCAGATCCTGATTTCTGCGGTGATCGGTGAAGTGCAGCTCAGCAAGGGCGAGAGCTTTGGCGTCGAATGGCTTTTCCGCAGCCGTCGCAACGGCACCACGACCGGTGCCTCCAGCAGCCTTGCCGGCCGGTTGGGCGCGGCGGGTGCCCCGCTGAATCCGCGTCTTCCGCTCAGCCTTACGGATCTGGCGGCTGGCAACGGTTTCGCCTTCTACGGTGCAATCGCCCAGAATGTGGACGTGATTGTCAACGCGCTGGACAGCTACCAGAACTTCAAGGTCATCTCGCGGCCTTCGGTGTTCACGATGAACAACACGCCTGCGCTCATCAGCAGCGGCCAGTCCTTCCCCATTGCCACATCCACTCAGGGGCTTGTCGGCGGCGGTACCAACAACGGTCTCCTTTCCAACGTGCAGTATCAGGATGTGGCCCTCAGCCTGAACATCGTCCCGCTCATCAACTCGGACGACGAACTGACGCTGCAAATCTCCCAGGAAAACAGCGAGGCCACGGACAACACGGAGATTGCTGGCAACGAATATCCCGTGCTGAGCAAGCAGCTTCTCAATACCGTGGTGATGTGCAAAAACCAGTCCACCGTGCTGCTTGGCGGTTTGATCCGTGAAGGCAAAAGCAAAGACCGGACAGGTGTGCCGATCCTCTCGGAAATCCCCGTCCTCAATTTCCTGACCGGCTCACGCGGCAAAGACGATGCCCGTCGCGAACTGCTGATCTTCATTGAGCCACGCATTGTCCGTGCGAATTACGATCTGCCCCCATCTGTCGAGGACAGCCCCGGCAATAGTTCCTTTGGCCGTGAAGTCATGGGCTTCATGAATCACGAAAAGAACATGCTGCACGCCGACACTTCCAAGGAAGTTTACACTGCTCCTCCTGTGAAAGAAGGCCGCTTGCGCTCCCTGGTGAAGAAACTGTTCAAGCGCGATCCCAAGGCCGAAGAGATTCCTTCCGGCACTCCGGATCTACAGTAACTTAGGTCGTCTGCCTGCTGGCTACCAGCAGGCGGCAGGCTCGCTCATCAGGCTGCGCCGAAATCCCGCGCGGCTGGAAAGTCCTGCCTCCAGTTGTGCACCAGATCAGGATCGGCGTTTGCCTGGAGGACTTTCTCTCCGTCAGATGCGTCGGCGACCAGAACCCCGTGCGGATCAGCCAGCGCACTGCGTCCGCAATAGCTGAATTCCGGTTCCTGCCCGCAGCGGTTGACCCCCAGCACGTAGGCTTGGTTTTCGATGGCCCGGGCTTGCAACAAAGTCAGCCAGTGCTGAATCCTCCTGGCTGGCCAGGCGGCAATATACACCAGCATGTCTGCCCCCTGGCGAAGGGCCTCGCGGGCGAGTTCGGGAAAGCGGAGATCGTAGCAGACCAGCGGCGCGATGCGCATGCCTTGCCAGGTGAAAGTCGAAACTTTCTCTCCGGGCTGATGTACGGCGGACTCCCCTCCCAGTGAAAAGGGACGAATCTTGGAATACCGGGCAAGAATGGTTCCTTCGGGACAGACCGCCAGAGCTTGGTTGTGGATTTTGCCAGCGGCATCGCTGACGACGAGACCGCCCAGTACTGCGCATTGATGGCGCTCCGCGGTGGCTTTCAGAAAACGCTCCGTTTCACCACCTTCGGCTTCTTGGGTGACCTTCAGGTTGCAGCTGAATCCGGTGGCAAACATCTCCGGCAGCACAATCAGCGAGCCGGGCCGGGGAGAGGATTCTTCCAGAAGCCGGCTCACCTTGGCAAAGCTGGCCTGCTTGTCCTCCCAAGCCGGATCAAGCTGGAGTGCATGAATGTTCATGGCCGATTGTTAGAACATCGGGAGGTCCATAACAACAGGTGAGCAGACGATTTTAATTCCTACTTGACGAGTGTATTATGATCAAATAGGGATAAGAACGGACTGACCGGCTTCATCCACCTGGATGTGCTGCATCCTGGCCGCCTTTTCTCATGAACTCCCCATCCTTTCGCACGCCCGCAAGGCGCTGGAAGAACATCGCCCCGCATCTGTTTTTCGGCCTGGCCGTTCTGGCAGGGGCTTCAACCGGCTTTGGGGCGGAGGACAAAAAGGACACGTATTATCGCGCCCCCAAAAGCTACAGCACCACCCGTGACCCGGATCTGCCCAAGTATGCCAAAAAGGCTTCGGAAACCGGCTGGGATCTTTTGCGCTCCGCTGACTGGCTGGACATTGGCGTGGACTACCGTTTCCGTTATGAGTACCGGGACGATGACCTTCGGCGTGCCACGGTGGGGCGTGATGAGCCCTGGCTGCACCGCACCCGCGCCTACCTGGCTGTTCATGACATTCTCGATCCGTTCCGCTTTGCGGTGGAGATGCAGGACTCCCGCCGCTACAACAGCAACTACCCGCGCGACAACAGGGACGTGAATGAGTTTGAGATCATTCGCCTCTATGCGGAACTGTACTTCGAAGACGCCCTGGGAACGGATGCGCTGGGCAATTCCCGTCCAGTGAGCCTGCGCTACGGCATCCACAATTTTGAGTTCCTGGACCGTCGCCTCATTGGCAACAACCAATGGCGAAACACGGCCAATACATTCCAGGGTTTTCATGGTTCTTTGGGGCAGGAAAGCAATGACTGGCAGCTGGACCTG
>DASWXG010000575.1:0-4059 GCA_036405615.1 Prosthecobacter sp.
TCTTTCCAGGATCGGGTTCAACAAAGGACTGTCGGCAGCTAGCGGCGGCTTCACTCCATCCGGCCAGGACACCTCGGGCGCGTTTTTCAGCCCGGTGGTGTCCACTTTCAAGTCAGGACGAAGCTCTGCGACCAGACGCCGGACATTTTCCGCCTCTTGGCCCTCATTTGGCAGCCAGCCTGTGATCCGCAGCATGTCCCCTTCCAGCGCCCCCTTCAGGCGGGCGGTCACGTGGATGCGCACGGCCTCCGGTTTCAGCCGCAGCGGGGACATGTTTCCAATGGTGGCCAGCGCATTCTGATATTGGACGGGATCCTCGGCCTCCCCACGGATGGCGATGTCAAAGAATTCGTGGTCGATGATCGGATTCCGCACGCCGGCGTCCTCCAGCCGCCGCACGGCCTCCTCTTTCAGCACAGGCAGATTGTCCCGGCAAAACAGCCACGCATGCACCCCTGTTGCCATTGGCAGCAGGATCAGCATGAGCAAAATGAGGCTGAGGCGCATGGAAACAGGGCACGGAGTGCATTTGACACGGCGGGGACGAAACGGATACTCCGCCTCCCTCCGGGCTGCTGTACCGTTACTGGTTGGCGGGCATGGAGGCAAGAATCAACTGCAACTCCTCCCATCCCCATCTCATGTCTGTCGTCATTGCCGGTACCGTCGCCCTCGATAATGTCAAAACCCCGCAGGACGAGCAGCAGAACCTGCTCGGCGGGTCCGCCGCCTACGCCGCGCTGGCCGCCAGCATTTTCGTCCAGCCCATCCACCTCGTTGGCGTCATCGGCCATGATTTCCCGAAGCCCCACCTGGACATGCTGGCCTCCCGCGGCATCACCCTGGACGGCCTGGAGCGCAGCGACGGCGAGTCCTTCACCTGGAGCGGAGAGTACCATGAGGACATGAACAACCGCACCACGCACAAGGTGGGCATCAATGTGCTGGAGCAATGGCAGCCTAAGCTGCATGAGGCCGCCAAGACCGCCAAAGTGGCCGTGGCCGCGAACATGAGCCCTGACAACCAGATGCAGATGCTGGACCAGATCCAGGCCGACTTCGTCACTGCTGACACGATGGACCTGTGGATCAGCATCGCCAATGAGCGCCTGCATGAGGTGCTGAAGCGCATTGACCTGCTCGTCATCAACGACGGCGAGGCCAAGGAATTCGCCGGCACGACGAACCTGGTGGACGCCGGACGCCGCCTGCAGGCCAAGGGCCCGCGTTTTGTCATCGTGAAGCGCGGCGAGCACGGCAGCTTCCTGTTCGGGGAGAAGCCGGAGGAGTTCTTCGCCTGCTCCGCCTACCCGCTGCACAGCGTTTTCGACCCCACCGGCGCTGGTGACTCTTTCCTCGGCGGCCTGTCCGGCTGGCTCGCTGCCAACGGCAAGACCAAGCCCAACTTCGAAGACCTCAAGACGGCCGTCGTGCACGGCAGCGTGACCGCCAGCTACACCTGCGAAGCCTTCAGCACGCACAAGCTGCAGACCGTGACCGCTGCGGACGTCTCCGGCCGTCTGGCCCAGCTGAAAGGCTACACCAGCTTCTAACCAAAAGTTAAATTCATTCAAGGCGGTTGCCGGGCTGTGGGTCCGCAACCGCCTTGTTGTTTTCCCGGACCTTTCCGGGTTTGAAGGCCTCTTTCGGATGCCGGGACAGCCTGGACGGGGGAAATCAAAAAAATTAAGGGTTCTCAGCGTCACCGGGATCAGTTAGGAATAAAAGGGTCGTGTGCTTAAAGCGCTGCGGGATTCTTCCGGCCTAGGCAATGCATCCTTCTAACCAACGTTGCTTTCTGTTTCTGCTCTCCGCTCTCGCTCGGGCTGGGGTAGGCTTCTGGGATGCACCCAAGCGGGCGTCCGACCCGGTTTCATCATCAAAAGCTGCAAGGCTGCAACCGCCTGCTGCGGAAGAACCGGCCCGGACTGAAAATCTGGCATCCGGCACCTACCAGCCACTGTTTCGGCCCTCCCAGGCAACGGCAGCCTCCAAAGCCGCTGGCGGCATTGCGCCGTCCGCAGGCACCCCGGCTGTTGCAGACCCGGCCCAGGCTGCCGCCATGGTAGGACTCCTGCGTTCTTTGAGGTCTTCGGCAGAGGCTGGACAGCCCCTGGCTGAGGACGAGAAAGCGCAGATGGATTTGAAAGCCGCTCTGGACCGGCTCCTGCGGCATTTGCGACAGTCGGAACTTGCTCGCTCCGTGTTTTCCAGGCGGGACACGGAAGGATACATCTCCACACTTGTCAAAATCACCCCGCCTTCAGTCTCTGAGATCAACGCCCTGAAGCGTGTGCTTGGTGAACTGTCAGGGGGACTCCCTCCCGGGGAGCGGATGCAGTTTCAGAATGAGAGCCTGCTGCTCCTGCGCCAGTTCGTGTTTGCCCAGGACAAGGTGCTGATTGTTTTTCTCACAGAACACTTTGCCCAATCACCGGCGAAGGCAGGCAATTTTCACACGCATCTCACCAGCAGGCCCGCAGAGTACTGGCATCATCATAACGGGGAGCAGATTGGCGTGCCTGCGGGAGAGAGCAACTATGAAGGCGGCCCCCTGCCCAGTCCTCTCTCCCCGGCCTTCCGGTATTATCATCTGGCAGCTAACCAATGATGCAGAGTTCCAAACCCGCTTCCAAGGACAGCCTCTTCACGTGGCTCTGCATCGTCACCGGGTTTGCCGCCGGTTTCCTGCCTGTCTACAGCTGGCAGTCAGGCCAGGCCGCCTCGCCCCGCGCCGCAAGAGGGGATGAAAAGGCCCCGGCGTCTGCCGTTTCCGGGCCAGTCATCCCTGGCCGGAAAACCGCTGCCTCTGAAACAGATCGCGCCCGTTCTGAACCTGGCGCGTTAGCTGCGGCAGACGGCCTTTTGTTCCAGTCGGGCGAGGTTGAAAAGCAACTGAAAGGCCCGCTGGGCAGGCTGGAAAAACACCTCCAGCAGTGCGAGCTGAAAGCCGTCAAAACCCAGCAGGTGGGGAAACCGGACGGAGACTCCGTAGTGCGTGTGGAAGTTTCTCCGTTTCCCGCCGCAGAGGTGGAGAAATTCTGGAACCTGGCCGAGCAGGAATTGCTGAAACTCGCCCCCGGCCTGCAGCCCTACTTCATGGCCAGGGTGCAGAATATGCAGACCCTCTACTTCAGCCATCCCCAGCAGTCCGGTGTTCTGTTTGTAAAACAGGCCGGCGTCAAAGTTCCAGGTGAGCCTTCGGTGCAATATTGGTTTTTCCAGGACTCTGACCCGGGCCGTTATGTGTTGCATCCAGACGGCAGCATCGGCATGCCCGCTCAGGAGGTGCTGCCGCCAGCCACGCCCTGGTTTGCCCCCGGCACCTTCAAGCAGCCGCCGCGTTTGAAGCACCTGGTAAGTTTCAAATACAAATAGGTCAGGCATCACGCCCCGGCAGGCTAAACGCATAGGGAAAGTGCGGCGGCCAGACCGGCCGTGGCGGCTGCGGGCGATTTCATAGACTGCCGCACTTGCGCAAACCATGAGTGGTGAGTAGAGCAGTACAGCACCCCGCACCTTACGCACTCATACACATTATGTGGCAGACCATCCAGACCTTCCAGGACATCAAGCTTGAAAAGACCGCCGACGGCATCGGCAAGCTGACCATCAACCGCCCTGAGGTGCGCAACGCCTTCCGCCCCCAGACAGTGAAGGAAATGCTCATCGCCCTGGACCTGCTGCATGAAGACTCGGAGGTGGGCGTCATCATTCTCTGCGGCGAAGGCCCGCACGCCTTCTGCTCCGGTGGCGACCAGAAGGTTCGCGGCAATGCCGGTTACATCGGTGACGACGGCGTCCCGCGTCTCAACATCCTGGACGTGCAGCGCAAGATCCGCACTCTGCCCAAGCCCGTGGTGGCCATGGTGGCCGGTTACGCCATCGGCGGCGGCCATGTGCTTCATGTGGTGTGCGACCTCACCATCGCCGCTGAAAATGCCCGCTTCGGCCAGACCGGCCCTAAAGTCGGCTCCTTTGATGGCGGCCTTGGCTCCAGCTACCTGGCCCGCATCGTCGGCCAGAAAAAAGCCCGCGAGATCTGGTACCTGTGCCGCC
>DASWXG010000576.1:0-1551 GCA_036405615.1 Prosthecobacter sp.
AATCATGGCAAGGCGGTCCAGGCCCATGCCGAAGGCGAAGCCGGTGACTTTGTCGGGATGGAACAGGTCATCTCCGCGCTTTTTGCTGACCTCGGCGAAGACCGCAGGGTCCACCATGCCGCAGCCGGCGATTTCGATCCAGCGGGCTTCCTTGCCCTTGGCTTCCAGCTTCACATCAATTTCAAAGCTGGGTTCTGTGAAGGGGAAGAAGTGGGGGCGGAAACGCACGACGGTTTTCGGACCGAAGACTTCGCGGAAGAAGAACTCCAGTGTGCCTTTGAGATCGGCCAGGCTCACATCCTCGGCGACATAGAGGGCTTCGATCTGGTTGAAGACGCTCAGGTGGGTGGCATCGATTTCATCACGACGGTAGGCGGCACCGGGAGCGATGATGCGAACGGGCAGCGCTTTCACCGTTTCCATGGTGCGGATCTGCACGGTGGAAGTGTGGGTGCGCAGCAGGCGGCCGTCTGGCAGATAGAAAGTGTCGCTTTCATTGCGCGCCGGGTGATCGGCCGGTGTGTTCAGCGCATCGAAGCAATGCCACTCGGTCTCAATTTCCGGCCCGTCAGCCAGGGTGAAGCCGATGCGGCGCAGCGTGCGAACAGCCAGGTCGCGGATCTGGGTCAGCGGGTGCAGGGTGCCTGTACCTGCTGCGGGGCGGCCGGGAAGGCTGACATCAATACCGGCCACGGACGCGGCGTCCTTGGCGGCCTGCAGAGCTTCCTGGCGGGTGGAAAGGCCGGAGGAGAGGGCATCGCGCACTTCATTGAGCCGGGCACCGACTTCCTTTTTCTGATCGGGCGGCACGTCACGCATACCCGCACTGAGGGCGGTGAGCTGGCCTTTTTTGCCCAGGTAGTCGATGCGGAAAGCCTCGAGGGCGGCTTCATCCGCCAGGGTTTCCAGAGCGGCGAGGGCTTCGGTTTTCAGGGTGTCGAGTTGTGCAAGCATGGGAACGAGGGAAAAGGCGGGTCAGCAGGACCTGGAAAGTGGGCCGCGACGATGCGCGTGGATTGCCCCGGGCGCAACTTGGAACGAGGGCCGGAATCCCCACATGCCCGCGATGGGGCGGCGGCTGTCCGGCCAGGGGAAGAAACCGGACATTTTCCCGCTAGGATTTTGCTTCTGCCTCTGTTCTTTGATGCCCGCCGCTGCTTTTCATTTCATCCCCTGTGAATCCTACCACTGAAACCACCCTTCGTTTTACCGGAGAATATCCGGCGGTGGCAGTCTGGCTGGTGGCCGCAGGACTGGCGGTAGCCATGTGGTTTCTCTACCGGCGGGAGTCCAAGTTTCAGACGGGGGCAGCCCGCTGGTTGCCTGCCGTCCTTCGCTCCGCTGCTGTTTTCATTTTGGTGCTGGCGCTTTCTGCTCCGGTCCTGCGCCAGGAAACCACCCGCCGCCAGCTAGGCAGAGTGATCCTCGCCGTGGACACCTCTGCCAGCATGAATCTCGAGGATGAAGGAACCTCTGATACTGCGGGCAGCGCCCGTCCCAGCACGGCCTCCGAGGCGCGGGTGAGGCGGGCTGAAAAAATGCTGCTGGGCG
>DASWXG010000577.1:0-4655 GCA_036405615.1 Prosthecobacter sp.
GGCAGCCAGCAGGTTCAACCTGTGCGCGGCGGAGGCCATCTGGCGTGCCGTGGCCGCCTGGGCCTCGGCCTGCCGGGCCACGGTGAAATTCAGACCAAACTGGGCGTCCTGCAGAAGGAGCTCGGCATTCCGCTCAATGGCGGCTGCCTGGTCACGCATGTTGATCAGCTCCCGCTCGGTTTTCACCGATTCACGCGCTTGTTGCATCGCGCGGTGCAGGCCGCGTGAGGAACGAAGCACCGGGGCCAGCTTTTCCAGGACCGTGTGGTACTCGGTCGCGGTGTTCGCCTTGTTTTCGGCCTCTTCCAGTTCCGTCAGTTTGCTGTCATAAGACCGCATATGATCATTGAGAGCCCCAATGCCGGTCCCCTGGAGGTTGGTTTTCCACTCGCCCTCCGGATTGCGCCAGAAGAGGGCGGCTTTGCGCTGGTGTTCATCCGGGCCGGGGAGCTGGTGCAGGATGAGGAGCAAATGGCCGTCCTCAAACATGGCGCGTTGCGGGCCTGGTTCGCGGCCCAGACGGTTGCGGATGGAATCGGGCACTGCCCACAGCTTCGGGAGAAGGCTGGTCTCGGGTTTCATGAGATGGCGCGAGTCTAGGCCGCTGTTTTCCGGTTGGGAATACAATTTCCGCCAAAGATTCGCAGCGGTGCAGAGCGCCAAACAGGTCCTCGGAGATGGCGGCAAACGAAGTCTAGATGGTGATTTAGCAACCCTTCACCGTCTCCTTTTATGAAGACCCTGCCCGCAACCGCCGCCCTTTTCCTCGCCGTTTCCCCCCTGCTGGCCGACCCCGCCGAAGACGCCCGGCTGATGCGCCAGGAGGCCAGCCTGCTGGAAACGGAGATTTCCCAGATTGCCCCGGACATTCACGAAAAAGACCCGGTGCTCAAAATGCTGTACGAAGAATCGTCGAAAGCGACATCCGCCCTCCAGTCCGCCATGGCAAACCATGCTGGTCTGGCCCAGGAGCGGATGAAACTGAATGCCGCTGAGGCCCACCTCGCCATTGCCCTGAAAAAGAGAGATGACGACGACAAGCGCCAAGCCCAGGAGGAGGTGCGGGAAGCCAATACCGCGATCTCCCTGCGCAGCCGGGAAATCCCCGAACTGCGGGAACTGAATGATGCGGCAGCCAAAGCCGAAGCAGAGTACCGCAAACGCCGCAACGAGGCCTATACCGCAAGACCGGACACAGCGGCCAAGGCACAAAAGATGATCGAACTGCGGACAAAGGCGGACGCCCTTCTCAAAGACGCCAAATAAAGGTCTGCCCAGCCTAACGGTCCACCTTCAGCCGGACAAACTTTCTGCCCAGCAACGGAACGCTGACGGTGATGGAACCATCCGGGTTGTTGACCAGGGAGCCTGCTGCGGCATTCGCCCAATTGACCAGGTCCGAAGAAATCTGCGGGCGGGATGTTGCCCAGTTCGCCGCTTCAGGCCGGATGCGGTAGGTCCAGGCAAGCTTTTTGGGCGCACCCGCCACCACTTGGGGACGCACCAGACCTGGCGAGGGGACCGCTGCGTTGCCGCCATCCAGCAGGAATTCCAGCTCATTGCTCAGCCCGTCGCCATCCGGGTCATCTTTGAGGCCGTTTTTGCCATCGGGCAGCCCCTGGGTAGCGATCCAGGTCTGGAATGGAACATCCGAGGTCAGGCCAAGGATGTTGGTCACGATTTCCTGGTCGGTGAGAGGGGTGATGGGCGAAGCCGGATATTTGCTGTTGAAGGCTGCGATCACCATCTGGGCGATTTTGCCATGAGCACAGGTACCCGGATGGAAGCCGTCTCCGGAAAACACATAACGCGGGCGGGCATCGGCATCCGCCTCCCGGAAAAACTCCAGACCGCTCATGATGAAAGGGCCCGAGATGATGTCCTTGGTGAACTGGTAAACACCCGGCACAAAACCGATGCCTTTCGTCTGTGCATAGGCCGCCAGCTGGTTGTTCAGACTGTCCAGGGCTGCCGTGACCCTTGCCGTTTTCACGGAATTCGTCGGCCACTGACGCTGGATATCCGGGGCACAGCCGAGATGAGGCACCGACACCAGGACAATGGGCACGGTGGAATCCACACTGCGCACGTAATCCACGATCCACTTCAAGTTGTCGCGAACCTTGTTGATGTACGCGGTGGGCGAGGTGCCGTTGTAAATCTGGCCGTAAAAGCTGTCCACGTCATTGCCGCCGGCAAAGACCACCACGCGCTCGGCCGAGTCCTTGATCTGCTCCCGCAATTCCACCGTCCACCAGGCGTTCTGCCAGCGGTTGAGCTGCGTGCGGATCTCCTCGGTGGTCGCCCCCGGGAAGGCCCAGTTGTGCTCATGCCCGGTCAGGCGTGGGTCCACATAGCCTGTAAACCGCCCCAGATCGAACCAGGTGTTGCGCCGTTCGTGAAGAATTTCGATCCAGTTGCGCGAGTCCCAGGAGGCGGGGTTAGCCGGAAAGAGCGCCGGAAACTCCACCTCATACTCCTTCGTCAGACTGTCGCCGATGACCAGGCACTGCTGGGCAGCCTGGAGGCTGAAGCTGGCACAAAGGGCCAGCAACAAGAGAGGACGGAACAAGGGGGGCATGCTCTTCTTGGGACGCAAGAAGAACGTTTGAAACTCAATCGTGGGGACTTTTTCCAAGAAAAAAGACAGGGTTGCTCCTGCCGCGAGCCGGTTTTTGAAAGCCAGATTGAATTTTCCTGAACATTGAAAGCGTGTTAGTGTCTGCCGCCCTCATGGCCAACGTCACGCAAACCCCCACCTGGAGCACGACTCCCAGCTCTTCGTTCCGCTCCCGCAAGGACTGGAGCCTGAAGTGGTGGATCATGTTTGCGCTGATCCTTTCCTTCCTCCTCCACGGGTTTCTCTACGTCAGCTTCGACAAGATCAGCCGGTTTCTCGGCCACAGCGTGCCGCAGAGCAAGACGGTGAACCGCGTGCCGGAACGCATCAAGATTGACCCCAAGCTGCTGCAGGAGCAAAAGGCCATCCAGGAAATCCCGGAGATCATCGCCCCGGGCAAGCAACCGGACATCAAGGCCTTTGAGCCGAATCTGGACGCCTTTGACACCGCCCAGATGGTGCCTGAAAACCAGGAAATTGACCTGACGCCGACCGTCAAGGAGGTGACCAACTTCGTTCGTACCAGCGACCCTGGCGATGGCAAAACCCCGGGAGGCAAAATGCCCGACATGGCATCCCTGCTTGCCCCCCAAGCCATTGCCACACCGGACCTGGCCGCCGAAATGGCCAGCGTACGCCGGGATGTGCTGTCCAAGCCCGTCTCTGAAAAACAGATGCTGATGGACGCTGGCGGACTGGATCCCCTGGATGGTGGGAAGGTGGACATGAAGCTGCTGGACCAGGTGAAAAAATCCCCCGGCCAGGGCGACGGCTCCGGCGAACGGGTGAAAGGCTTCAGTAATCTCGATGACCTTCTGGGCGGTGGCGGCACCATGGGCGGCAGCACGGCACCGATCCTCATGCCTACCGACCTGCTCTTTGAATACGGCAGCGACCAGCTTGCTGAGGGAGCCCGCCTGAGCCTCATGAAACTGGGTTTCCTGATCCAGAAAAACCCGAATTCCCTCTTCATCATCGAAGGCCACACCGACAGCTACGGTGGTGAGGAATTCAATCTGGACCTCAGCCTGCGCCGCGCGAATGCCGTGGTGGACTGGCTGCGCAGCTCTCTGCAGCTGGGCACCGACCGCATCCAGGCCGCTGGCATGGGCAAGACCAAACCCATCGTCAGCACCACGGGAACGGTGGAGGAACAGGGGCTGAACCGGCGCGTGGAGATCAAGGTACGGCCCAAGAAATAATTTCCGGCGGCACGAACGTTGCGAATCGAAGGGCAGCGACGTAACATGGAAACAAGACACATTCATGAGCGCCTCTGACGACTCCAAAGATCAACGCCTCAAACAGGCCGAAAAAATTACCAGCCACCCGGACCAGTATAAAGTGTGCGAGGGCTGCGGCTCCATCGTGGTCGCACGTGCCGTCACCTGCCCCAGCTGCCACGCCTACAAGTTCGATGCAACGGCCATCCGTGTGGTCTCCCAGGCGAAGGACCTGGCCATGCGCGCCGCGCATTCGGTTCTCAGTTCAGATCTGACCTGAGTTCTGTTCTGCTCTCTTTGGGTCGGCGGCAAAAAACAAAGCCGCCGACCTTCAGCAGGTTTTTCCTCACAAAGAGGAACCGAGTTTAAACCTGCTACGCACCCTTTTACCGCCGGAAAACCGGGCCTGGCTGCTGTTGCGGCTTCAGCGCTTCTTCGCGGGCGCGTTCCCGTTCCGCATTGTTGCGGTAGAAAATCACGCCGTTGCGTTTCAAGTTGGAGATCAGGTCCTTAAACTCGGTTTTCAGTTCCGGGTCATTCAGGAGCGCACCCAGGAGCCCCTTGCCGCTGGTGATGTTGCGGGCGGCAACCGAGAAGCTGTCAGCCGCTTTTTTGATGGAGACCAGCGAATCGTCCGCCGTGGCCATGGCCTTGTCCGCCTTGGCGATGACAGGGTCGAGCTTCTCGATGATGGGGCTGAGTTTCTTGGTCGTATCCTCCACGTTTTTGGCCGACTGCTTAAAACTCGCGGCCGCTTCCTTGATGTCGGCAATGGCCGTTTTCAGGTTGGTGGCGTTCTCCTCGCCCAGCAC
>DASWXG010000578.1:0-7425 GCA_036405615.1 Prosthecobacter sp.
GCCACAAGCGCAGCCCCGACAGCCCACTCGCCCCCCACCCCCATGGCCACCAAAAATCGCAACGCGCCCACATGCCAGATCTCAGTCGCAAAATAGGTTAGCCCGGAAAACAGCGAGTAGAAGAGGATGGTGAGAGCCATCACCGGATTCCGTCCCCACCTGTCTGCCAGCGAACTGAAGAGCCACCCGCCCAAGGTGCCGCCAATGAGGAAGATGCCCAGGAATCTTTCCCCCCACAGCTTCACAGCCGGGTCATCCGCCGCCACGTTGAGCAAGTCCGGCAGCATGGCCGGGCGTGTGACGTTGTACAGCTGGCCTTCAAAAGCATCAAAGATCCAGCCCAGTGACGCCACCACCAGCACCAGCCACTGATAGCGGCTGACACCCGAATACCATTTTTGGGGAGCCTCCGTCATGATCACAGAGGCAGTGTCGTTCCGGGAATGGCCACAGGATACCAGCCATCCGCATCCGGCTTCACCGGAGGCTCGGTATTCCAGGTGATGTCATCCGGAACGAGGATTTCTTTCGAGTTCAACGCCTGTTCCCAGGTGATGACCTGGCCGGTGTAGGTGGCCATGCGGCCCATGATGCCCATCAAGGTGCTGTGGGCCGCATATTCCGCATCATTGCGGACCTTGCCGGTGCGGATGTTTTCAAAAAAGACATCATGCTCCAGCTGATAGGCATCCTCCTTGTTCCGGGTCTTTCTGCCTCCGGGCGGCTGGCCATTGATGGCAAACCGGCCGCCATTGGCGAGATCGGCTGTCCCCAGGGTGCCATGAAAATGCTCGCTCACGCTGCGGGCGCATTTGCCGCCGATCTGGCAGCACTGGCTCAGGATGCGCATGCCATTCTCATACTCGAACTCCACGGTGTGGTGGTCAAAGATGGTGCCGTTCTCGCGGGCTTTCCGCACCTGCTGCCCGCCCTGGCCCACCGCACGCACGGGCATGATGCCCTTCATCACCCAGTTGGCCACATCCAGGTTATGGCAATGCTGCTCCAGAATGTGATCACCCGACATCCAGGTGAAGAAGTACCAGTTGCGGATCTGGTAGTGCAGCTCGCTTTCACCTGGCTCACGCGGGAAGCCCGGGCGTGAAGTCCCGTTCCAATACACCCGGCCATAAACGAGGTCTCCGATCTCGCCCTCATGAATGCGGCGGATCATGTCGATGTACCCGGGATCGTAGCGGCGCTGGAAACCCACGCAGACATTCAGGTTCTTTTCCTTCGCCACTTGGGCAGCAGCCAGCACGCGGCGCACGCCAGCCGCATCGGTTGCCACCGGCTTCTCCATGAAGACATGCTTCCCCGCCTTGATGGCCTGTTCGAAAAGAAAAGGGCGCGGCCCCGGAGGGGTGGTGATGAGCACCACATCCGCCAGCTCAAAGGCCTTTTTGTAATCCTGAAAATCCGTGAACACCTGCTCTGGCGGCACGCTGATCTGCCCTTCGTGCTTCTGCTTCAAAATCTGCAGGGCCTCCTTGGCCTTGTTTTCCAAGGGATCCACCAGGGCCACCAGCTTCACGGATGAACCGGCGCTCAGGGCCTGGTTGCAAGCTCCCGTGCCACGGCCACCGCAGCCGATGAGGGCAATCTTGATGTCTCCATCCGAGGGAGCGGCAAACGCATGCGTGGCTGCGGAGAGAGCTGCGGCCGAGCTGCCGGAAAAGAACGTGCGTCGAGTCATCATGGCTTGCGTGTGTAACCTCAAAACTTCAGCAGCTCCCCGACAGGCAGCGGACGGTTCTGGCGGATGGACTCTTCGGCCACCAGACAGAGCCCGGCTGACCACAGGCCGTCGTAACCCGTGGCAATGGGACTTCGCCCCGTCCTCACCATCTCCACGCACTGGGCGATCTCTTCCCGAAGTTCGAAAACCTCGCCACTGTGCTTCTCGATTTTCACCTCCTCCAGCTTCTCACCATTAAAGACCTTGAGAAAGTAGCTGGGTTCCAGGGTGCGGTCCAGGGCACCGCTCCACCCCGCCCACAGCGCACCTTTCGTGCCGCTCACTTTCACAGTCTGGTGATGCTCAAAAGCCGCCAGGGTTTGGGACACGACGGCATAACTGCCGTTGGCGTAGCGGAACATGGCGCTGAAATTGTCAAACAAGCCGGGACGGGCCGGGTCCCGCGAATTGCCATAGGCCTGCAATTCCACAGGATTGCCGCTTCCCTCCAGGTACCAGCGGGCAAGGTCAAAAAAGTGGATGGGCTCTTCCAGCACCCAGCTGCCCACACGGCCGGGGTCATAACGCCAGCCGTTTGCGCCCAGCCGGTAGGGTTTCCGGGAGAGTTCCACCAGCACATACTGGGGTTCACCGATTGTGCCCGCGTTGATGGTCTCTTTAACCCTTCCCCACTGGGAGGAGAGGCGCAGTTCATGCCCCACAGCCAGATGCACCTGATGCTCTTCCGCTGCAGCCACGATGGCTTTGCAATCCTCGAGCGTGATGGCCATCGGCTTCTCCAGGAGCACATGTTTGCCCCGGCGCATAGCCGCGAGGGCAAGCTCCCGATGCGTGTGGCTGGGAGTGACAACGTCAAGAATGTCAAACTCCGCCTTCTCCAGCATCTCCTGCACATCGGAGAAAACCCGGGCGCCTGGATGAAGCGCTGCGGCTTCGGCCCGGGAGGCTTCCGAAGGTGCGGCAATCGCGGCCAGTTCGGCCTCGGGATTGCCAGCAATGGACTGGGCATGCAGCTTTCCCCAGGCACCAAAACCGGCGAGAGCAAAACGGACGGGAGCGGGCATAATCGGTTTTAAAGACGCGGAGCGGTGGTCAGAGGAGTGACGGGATCAGGAACGCGGCGGCCTTGAACTTCATTCAACCGGCATGAAGGAAGTTTTGGCAGAACATACCGGGCAAAGAGATCGCATTCCTCCAGGTGCGGATAACCGCTGAGGATGAAAGAACGCATGCCCATGTCCATGTAGCGGTTGAGCTTGGCCAGCACCTGGTCCGGATCTCCCACGATGGCGCTGCCGCAGCCGCTCCGGGCGAGGCCGATGCCCGACCAGACATGATCTTCAACGAAGAGGTCTTTGCTCCTCGCACGCAGCTCATCCTGCCGCAAGACCCCGGCGCTGTTGCTGTCCATGGACCGGTTCCTGATCTCCACGCCTTTGGCAGGATCCAGGCGGGAAATCAGCCGGTTGGCAGCATCCCTCGCCTCCGCCTCTGTCTCGCGGACAATGACATGGATGCGCAAACCAAAGTCAATCGTGCGGCCGTGAACCGCAGCTTTGGCAGCCATGCCGCTCATGGTCTCTGCCAGCTGGGCCTCCGTCTCTGGCCACATCAAAAACACATCGCAATGCTTTGCACACAGCTCCTGGGCCAGCGGCGAGATACCGCCGAAATACATCAGTGGTCCGCCGTTCTGCTGATAGGTCCTGGCCGGTTCCGTGGTGGGCAGATTGAACTGGTAAAATTCCCCCTTCCACTCCAGCGGCCCCTCCTCGCTCCACAGCTTTTGGAGGATCTGGATGATCTCGCTGCTGCGTGCGTAGCGGACTTCGTTGCTCTCCTTCGCCCCAGGCATGTCGGAGGAGATGATGTTGATGCACAAGCGCCCTTGAGACAGGTGATCCACGGTGGCGATGGCCCGTGCCAGCATGGGCGGCCACACCTCCCCCATGCGCAGGGCCACCAGCTGGTTGATCTGCCGGGTCTGCGGAGCCATGGCCGCCGCAAAGCTCAAAGCGTCCTGGCCCACGATCCAGCCGGAGGGCAGCAAGATGTTCTGAAAACCATGAGCATCCGCTTTCTTAACGATGTCGGCGCAATGGGCATAGCTGCTGCGGAGGTCGCCATCCGGCACCCCCAGAAACTCATAGTCATCGCCGCAGAGTGCCGAAAACCACGCCACCTCTGCCTGACGCTGCAAGGTACGGACAGGATGCGGCGGAGGCGACATGCGTAGGAAAATACAAAGGGGGGATGCACTCCGGCCACCTCCAAAGCGAGAAGCTGATTTTGTGCAGTATCAAATTATGTAAAATCCTCTTTATTCTCTGCAAGAATATTTTCGCATTTTTACCCAAAAAGGCAGAAAATGCTCCCTTCATGCGTACCAAGCCCGCTGACCAGTCCATCCTTCTGGCCTCCATTCTCTTGCAACTGAGAGGGCAGCACGCTTCATCGCGAAGCACCCTTGCGCAGGTCACCCAGCTCTCGCCATCCACGGTCGGCATCTATGTGGATCATCTGATCGCCCTGGGATATGTCAGCGAGTCGGGGCTTGAGCAGGGCCCCATGGGCCGCCCGAAACGCAAGCTCGAACTCTTGCCTGAAGCCGGCTGGTTTGCAGGCGTTGAGTTCAATGCCGACCGCATCCAGGCCGTTCGCGTGGACTTCGCCGGCAACAAAGTCTTCTCCCTTGTGCGCCCGCTTCCTCCCGGCACACTTTCAGCAAATGTTGTTAGGGAAATCCGCGAGGCCGTGGCCGGACTCGCCCTGCACGCGCCGGGCCCCCTTCTGGCGATGGGCATCGGCGCTCCGGGACTCGTCAATCCCGACACAGGCATTGCCATGAATTACGCCTTTATCTCCGACTGGCGGGATGTGCCGCTGGTGGAGCAGCTCAAGGAGGATTTCCCCGTCACCGTCACCCTGGAAAACAACCTGCGGGCCATTGCCCTGGCGGAACGCTGGTTTGGCGGCGGCCGTCTGCTGGACGACTATGTCATCCTGGGGCCGCGCAGCGGCTTTGGGGTGTCCATCATGAAGAACGGCCAGCTGGTTCGCGGCGGCCACCACGCCGCAGGCGAGATCGGACGCTGGCCCTGGCCGCTTTCCGGTGGAGGCGGAGATCTGCACGACGCCCTGACCGCTCCGGCCGTGTGGAGGCGTCTTTCAGGCGCACCCGAGGACACCGGGGTGCCGCAAGATCTTCACGCCGCATTTGCGGCACTCAGCCCGGGCGAGGCACCCGCCTGGCAAAGCGTCATTGCCGACTACGCCAGGGTGATTGGCATGCTGCACTTGCTGTTAGACTCAAAGGCCTATTTCCTCCACGGTCCGCTTACGGCACTCGGCACCCGGTTCTGCGAAGAAATCAGCCAGGCAGCAGCCGGACTGATGCCTGCACTCGCCAGCATGGTGCCGCAGGTGCTGCCCTCCGCTCTCGGCGACGAAGCAGGAGCCCTGGGTGCGGCCAGCCTGGCCATGGAAGCCTGGCTGCCCGACCTTGCGTCTGCGCCCAAGGCGGCTTGAGGCGCGCCCCCACCTTTCCCCGGCCAGCCATGCCCGCCGCGCACATCCCGCAGATCGCCATGCTGGTGGATACCTCCCGGAGTTACGGGCAGGATATTGTCGCGGGGGTGCGCAAGTACGTGGCCGAGCACGATCCATGGTCACTCTACCTGGAGCCGCGTGACCTGCTTTCCAGCTACCCGGCCTGGCTGGAACAATGGCCCGGCAACGGCATCCTCGCACGCACGGGGGATGCCACCATGCTGCAGCGGCTGAAGGAGACGGGACTTCCCGTCATCGAGCTCCGGGACTCTTCCCCCAGCCAGCCTTTCCCGTTTGTCGGCATGGACAACAGCGAAATCGGCACGCGGGTGGCAGAACATCTGCGCAGCCGGGGATTCCAAAGATTTGCCGCCTACCTGGATCCATCCCTGGATTTCTTCCGGGAACGCATCCAGCGCTTTTCCGAAACCGTGGGCCGCGAGGGCTTCTCATGCCCTGTGTTTGAAGCTTTCTCTCCGCACCAGAGGCCGCGCTGGGACGAACATCAAAAGGCGCTGTCAGACTGGCTGCTGTCCCTGGAGAAACCTGTGGGCGTTTTTGCCAGCAGTGACCAGCTGGGCTTCTGGCTGCTGGATGCCGCCCGGCGTGCCGGGATTTCCGTACCGGAACAGGTGGCCGTGGTCGGTGCGGAAAATGACCGGCTCCTTTGCGAGACAGCCTGGCCCCCGCTCTCCAGCATGCAGCTTCGCGGGCAGGCTGTGGGTTACACTGCGGCAAAGATGCTGGACGGGTGGATGCGGACCGGTGTCCGCCCGCCAGCTCGCACGCTGATCCCTGCGGGGGACTTTGTGGTGAGGCAGTCCTCCGACATCGTCGCCGTCGAAGATCCGCGCCTTTCGCGGGCGCTCAGCTACATCCGCCAGCACGCCACCGAGAACATCGGGGTCAATGATGTGGCACGTGCCTCCGCCCTGTCTCGCAGCTCCCTGGAACGCCAGATGAAAAAGAAAATCGGGCGCTCACCAGCGGAGGAAATCAACCGCATCCGCTTCGGTCTGGTCGAACGCTTGCTGGCACAGACAGATCTCACGCTGGATGCCATCGCCGCACGGACGGGCTTCACCCATCCGCAGTACATGGCCGAGGCCTTCCGCAAGAGGCATGGTGAAACACCCGGCCAGTTCCGCCAGCGGCGAAAACTGTAAATGCCCTCTTCTGGCGCGGCCGGCTCAAGGCGAAAACTGAACCGTGGTGCTGACCATGGCCCCACGTTCGTCCGTGAGCGTCAGGAACCAGGTGTTGGCGGTTGAAGGGGGTTTGGGCGCAGTGATTTCTGTCCCGGCGATCACGGCGGATTCGCTCTGCCAGGTGCGCTTGGAGCGGATGCCGCCATCTACCGTGTAATGCAACCGAGCCTCCTTCAACGGCACAGCCGAGGTGAAGGAGGCCTTGACCTTGTCTCCCTCGATCTTGGGCGCCGCTGGCTCAGCCAGGGACGGGCCTTTGCGGCATTTGGAGTCAATGAACAGCCCGATTTCCTGGGGAGCCCAGCCCGGTGGATGCCCATGGGCCATGTTGACCTGGATGCGCATGTGCTTTTCTCCGGGCACGCGGTCATAGGTTTTCATATAGCTGTCCAGAGGGTAGTGGACATCATTGGTGCCATTGACAAAGAAGATGGGCACCTTGCAGAGGGGCAGCAGGCTGGAGGGATCGTACTCACGGATCCAGTCCGGGCGGCGGCTGCCCAGATGGTCAATCGAAGGCTTTTGCACAGACTCACCTTCGAAGAGAAAGCCGCAGCCATAAACCGGCACGGCTGCCTTAAAGCGGTCATCCAGAGAGGCCACCAGGCAAGTGGTGTAACCGCCCCAGCTGATGCCGGTCACCGCCGTGTTTTCCGCCTGCACTTCCGGGAAGGAGCGCAGCAGGGAGTGAGCGCGGATCACGCTCGCGGCCGCATGAAAAGGCCAGTCGTCAGAGGTGGTGCCGCCGATGCTGTCAAACTTCTCCGGATGACCGTGATTGGGCCCGCCGTTGGGAAGGCGGGTGCGCAGCTTGGAATCTGACTGGTGACCGACGGGCGCGCCAGTTTTCGCATCAAACACTGGAGCGGGGGGGCGTGATCCGGAAAGGTCCATGGCAATCGCCGCATACCCGCGTCTGGCCCACAAATGAGCCCAGTCAGCAAAGGCTGTCCCGCCGCCCCCGTGGAT
>DASWXG010000579.1:0-8109 GCA_036405615.1 Prosthecobacter sp.
GGGGCAGGTGGTTCCGGAGGGGGCGGCTGCGGTTAAGTCTGCAAGGGCGGCACCTTGAAACTCGGTCTTTACCCCGGGCCGTTTCCCCTTTATATCGCGCTCATGCACGACCCACGCGTTGACCAGCTCGCTCGCCAACTTGTCCGCTACTCCACCCAGGTTAAAAAAGGGGACTTCGTCTGGATAGATTGCTTTGATGTCCCCAACTATGTGGCTCACGCCCTGGTGCGCGCGGTGGTGGATGCCAAGGCCCGCCCCATTGTGAAACTGCATGATACCACCATCACCCGCGAGCTGATGGTGCATGCCGATGAAACTCAGTACGATGTCATTGCCGAGAGCGAACTGGCGCTGATGAAGAAGATGGACTGCTACATCGCCGTGCGTGGCAGCCATAACATCACCGAGAACAGCGACGTGCCGCCGGACAAGATGAAGATGGTGATGGCCAAGCTGCGCCCTCTGCAAAATGAGCGTGTCAACAACACCCGCTGGTGCGTGCTGCGCTGGCCCACCAGCGCCATGGCCCAGCAGGCCGGCATGAGCACCCGCGCTTTTGAGGACTTCTATTTCAAGGTCTGCCTTCTTGACTACGCCGCCCTCCTTCCGGCCATGAACTCGCTGAAGAAGCTCATGGACAAGGCCAAGGATGTGCACATCACCGGTCCGGGGACGGATCTGCGTTTCAGCCTGAAGGGGCTGAAATCCATTGTCTGCGGCGGCCGCCATAACATTCCGGATGGCGAGGTGTTCAGCGCCCCGGTGAAGGACAGCGTGGAAGGCGTGATCAGCTACAACGCCCCCACGATCTACCAGGGCATCGCCTTTGACTCGGTGAAGCTCGAGTTTTCCAAGGGAAAAATCGTCAACGCCACGGCTAACAACACCGCCGCGATTAACAAGATCTTCGACAGCGATGAAGGTGCCCGTTACATCGGCGAGTTTGCCATCGGCTTCAATCGCGAGATCCGCGAACCGATGCGTGACATCCTGTTTGATGAGAAGATTGCCGGAAGCTTCCATTTCACCCCCGGCCAGGCTTATGAGGGCATTGCTGACAACGGCAACCGCAGCCAGGTCCATTGGGACCTCGTCAACATCCAGCGCCCGGATTACGGCGGTGGGGAAATCTCTTTTGACGGTGTGCTCATCCGCAAAAACGGCCTGTTTGTGCTGCCGGAGCTGAAGCCGCTGAACTGAAAATCACGCACAAAAAAAGCGGGAGGTGCAAACCTCCCGCTTTTTTTTGGCAACGGTGTTACCAAAGGTCAATCGGTGCGTGCACGTCTGGCCGGATAATTTCCGTGTCCTTGCCCAGTGTTTCGGCGAAGCGGGCGCTGAACCAGGCCTGAGAAGGCTCTTCGCCGTGAACCATGAGGAGCTTCTTCGGCCGCACCTTTTCCACGTATTCGGCGATCTGTTCGCGTGTAGCATGGGCGCTGAGGTCAAAGCTCTCCACCCGGGCGTGCAACTCCACCGGCGGCAGGTCTGGGGACAGCTTCACCTTTTCTCCGGTCTTGGCCATGCGCAGACGGAAGCCCGGTGATTCAGGGTCGGTATAACCGACGAAAGCCACAGCGTTGCGCGGATTGTCAATGAAGCGCCAGGCAAACTGGTTGGACGTGGTGCCTTCTGTCATCATGCCGCTGGAAAGGGCATAGATCGTCTTCGGCTGGTATTCGATCTGGGGGCGTCCGCCACCGCGTTTGCGGCGTGGGGGGACCAGCATGTCCACATCTTCCAGAAGGCGGAAGCCCGGGTAGTTGCGGCGTGTCCGGTCAGAGTAGTGATCGTAAAGAACGGTGACCTTGGTGCCCAGCCCCCCGATGCGCAGGGGCATTTCCGGGATGAGGCCTTCCTCGTGCAACTCGTGAAGCATCAGCATCACCTCCTGCGTCTTGCCCAGGGCGAAGACGGGGATCAGGACGGAGCCGTTGGCGTCAAAGGTGTCGCGGATCAGAGCTGCCAGACGCTCCTTTTCGCTCTTGCGGCTGTAGTCTGCCGGCCGGGCATAGGTGCCGCGTGTGGTCTCCACCACCAGCACGTCGATCCCCTCCGTGGGGAAGTCTGCCGCGCGGGCGATCGTCTGGTTCTCAAAGTTCACATCGCCCGTGTAAAACAGGCTACTGCCATTCTGGCGGATCATGATTCCGGCCGAACCAATGATGTGACCGGCATCATGAAAGCTGGCGGTCAGGTCGGTATTTGGCAGTTCAAAAGGACGTTCCAGATCGCGGTAGATAAACTGGGCGCGGTTCTCATCCAGCTCCCGGTGGGTGAAAAGCGGGTACTCATGGATGCTGTGCTCCTCGCGCTGGGAGGTCATCACATTCACAGAATTGTGCAGCATGGTGCTGGTCACCTCGCCGGTGGGCTCGGTCATGAACACCGGGGCCTTCGGCTGCTTGCGCATCAGTACCGGCAGCGCGCCGATGTGGTCGTGGTGCGCATGGGTGATGAGGATGCTGTCAGCGCTGTCGTGAGGCAGGGGGCCAAAGTCGGGCAGGGCATCGAAACCTACCTCTTTCGGGTGCATCCCGGCATCCAGGACGACTCGGTTGTTGCCAGACTCGAGCAGGTAGCAGTTGGCCCCGATCTCGCGGCGGCGGGTAAGATTACGAAAACGCATGTGTTCGAATGAAAAGCAATGAGGGGAAAGGTGTTAAGCTAGGGGCATGCCGACAAACTGCAAGCCCGGAGACAAACGGTGCCGATGGCGGCATTGGATGCCAGGTGTAGTCAGACCGCCGATTTTGGGTCAGTGGGGACCTCTTTTCCCGGGGCAGTTTCGGTTTTTGTCGCCGGTACCGGAGCTGAGTCGGCGGGAGCGCTGTCTGCGGTTTTGGGGGAAGGAGATTCTGCGGCGGCCTTGGTGTCATCAAGCCCATCACTGGTTTTAGTGCTGCCAGCATCCGGTGCTTCGGCCACAGGGGGCACGGGGGCGGGGACGGCTTTTCGGGATCTGCCCAACAACCTCGCCAGCAAGGCGCCGGAGGCCAGCAGCCCCACGGGCAGCACAGGCGAAAACCAAAGCAGGGAACTCTGGAAAACCAGGAACCCGGCCGTCAGGCAGACAAGGATCCAGACAGCTCCCGCAAACAAAGCCCGCTCCCGGCTGACCCGCACCGCCAGCCAGAGGGCGAGCAGGGCGGCGGCACCAGAAATCGCCCACTGGCCCATTTCCGGCATGGCCCGAAACTTGGGCAGCGAAAGAAGATGGTTCAGCGCTCGCGCGTACAGCCGGGGCAGGGAAGGCTGGGCGTCGGTCGCCGCTGAGGTGATGCCGATCACCAGCAAACGGGCCTTTTGCAGCAACTCCTTGTCCTTTTCAGGCGTGGCGTCGGCCAGGCTTCCAGCCATCAGGTTCAGGGCGTTGATACTGGGGACTTCGGGCAGATTTTGAACGGGCAGGCTGCCGTTGTCAGCCAGCGGCACATAGAATCCGTTTTGCAGAAAGGCTCCGGCACCTGTGCCGAGGCGCAGCCGCTGCCCCTTGCTGTAAGGGCTCCGGCTTTGCCGTGAAATGGACTGCGCCAGCAAGGTTGGCAAAAGACGGTCCCCGGCGGCGACGGCATAGGGGAGGCTCCCGGAGGAACCCTCTTTCTCCAGGCACATGAGGCCAAGCTCCGTCTGTCCTGCCACTGTGGAATCAGGCGGATCCAGCGGACCAGTCAAAGCGGGAGCGGCTTCTGCGTTGCCGGCGACCGCATGGAATTTGGGCAGTTTGGCTTCAAGGTCACCCAGCGCGGCGGTTGCCGGGCCAGCGGCGGAGGTTGGGCCTGTGCCGACTCCAAGTACAACGCTTTCAAACGGCAGCAGCGCCTCTGCAACAGCAGGTGCAAAGTCTGGTGCAGGGGTGGGCCACCGCAGGGGACTGGCGATGACCAGTTGCTCAGGCGAATAGGCTTGCAGTTCCCTCAGAAGAGTCTGCCAATCCAGAGGTGGTGGCGGCCAGTCGGCGTATTCGGCGCGGTCTTCTTCGCGAATCTCTACCAGCACCACGTCGCCTTGCGGGTTGGATTGCTGAAACTGGTCCCGCGAATGGGCGACCAGGAAATCCAGGTAGGCATCATCTGCCCACTGGAAGCGCCCCAACTGCTGCTCGCCATGCAGAAACCAGCCTGCAGCCGCGAGGGCTGGCAGTGTCAGGAGCAGGCGGATGAGCATGGCGGGAGAGGCGGCGGCCGGGAAACGGTGCGCATGGTGGCAGCCCCGGGCCTCCCGCTCAAGCAGGAGCTCCGACTTTTTCGGCGGCAGGAACGGCGCTAAGTTCAGTCAGCTTCTTCCGCCAGCCGGGCAGCTTCGCGTTTCAAAATGCGTCCCACCCGATGTTTGGCCAGGTAGACCTGGGCGGCATTCACCCCCAGTTCTTTTTTCACCCGCTCCGGGCTCCACCCTTTCAGGACGTAACAAGAAAAGATCTGATACTGGCGGGGCGAAACCAGGGCCTTCACGCGGCGCAGGGCGATGTCCATCACCTTGTCCTGCCACTCCTTGTCCCACAATTTTTCCAGGGTCATGCCGTTCGGGTCTGCGCAGCGTTCGATGGGGGCGGTACGGCGCTCGTCGGTTTCGTCAGCGTAGAGGTTGGCTTCCCGGCTCTGCTGCTTTTTCCGGCGGCGAAACTGGTCCAAGATGCGCCAGCGTGCCTGGTTCAACAGGAAGGACTTAAAGGAACCGAGGCTGGTATCGAACTTCTTCTTTTGCAGGTTTTTGGCCACCCCGATAAAGGTCTCCTGAACCACGTCGTTGGCTTCGTCATCGCTCAAGCCAGACTTGCGGGCCACATGGAACACAAAACCGGAATAGGTGCGGTAGAACTCGTCCCAGCTCGACCAGTCGCTCCAGTTGTCCAGCCGTTCGATCAGCGTTTTCCGGGTGGGAGGAGAGCCGGAGGCCTCTTTGAGCATTTCCTCGGTGATTTCTTTTGGGAGCGGTTCCTCCATGGGGGCGATTCTAAGGGGGGGCTTGGGACTGTGGCAACCCATTTAACCGGAGGTGTCCCCGGGATGTTGCGGTAAAAACGGCGCAAAAAGCAGCCGGCCAAAAAATACGCCTCACCTTTCTTTCTGGCGGCTCCCGTACCGGTATTTAGTTTTAATTGATAGAAACCGGGACCTGGAAGCTTAGATAAAGACCCCCTTTACTCCGAGTCTGTCCTCCCGCTCCAACCTTCTTTCCGGGCAGGCCAGTCAACCCTCCATGCCGCCCATGATGACATCCCGTACTGCTGCCCGTCCTTTTTACGCCTTGGCGACGGTTGGTTTGTGCGTGCTGACAAGTTGTTCGCAGGGGTTTTACAAGAAGTGGGCGGACAGGGAAGTCTTTGGCATCATCGGCCAGAAATCGCAAAAAGTCCCCGGTGCCGAGGATGGCACATTGCTCAGTGTCACTCCGCCTCCGCCAGTGAATCTGGCGACCCTCATCAAGAATTCGGAGACGGCTGACTTCCTCGGTGAGCGCGCTTACATTGAAAAAGGTGCCCGCGTGGTTACCCTGGCGGACGCCCTGGATTTTGCGGTTCATCGCAACCGGACCTACCTGCTCCGCAAGGAAGCGGTGTACCTTTCTGCGCTTACCCTGACCGGCACCCGGCAGCAGTATGCCCCCATTTTGGATGGAGACGGCGGCGCGGCCTATACCGAAACACAGGTCAAGACCGGGGTAAATGACCTGGTGCGGACCAACACCCTTATCGCGGGCGGTGGGCTGCGGATGGACTATTTGATGAAAACCGGTGCCAGGCTAGCTCTGGGCCTGACAACCGATTTCACCCGCTTTTTCACCGGTGGCGGCGTTCCCCGGTTGAGCGATTCCCGGGCTGCGGTCGCGCTTTCCCAGCCTTTGCTGCGGGGGGCAGGGGTGCTCGCAGCAGCCGAACCTCTGCGTCAGGACGAACGTGACGTTCTGTACAACATCCGGGATTTTACCCAATACCGGAAGGAATTTGCCGTCAGCATCACCAGCCAGTACCTGCGGGTGTTGCAGGCCCGCGAAGCAGCGAGAAACCGGGCCATGGCCAACAAGGCCGCCACGGCATCCATCGAGCGCGAGAGCGCCCTCGCCGCAGCCAACCTCCGTTCCCAGTCCAGCTTGAAACAGATTCAGCAGGGGCAGCTCACTTATGAGCGCAACTGGATCACCGCAGTTCGGAACTACGAAGAGCAACTGGATGATCTCAAGGTCGCCCTCGGCCTGCCCGTAAACGAGCGCATTGTGCTCGACAGCGGTGAACTGAAAGACCTGAAGGTCATCGACCCCAAGACCAATCTGGATGAAATGATGGACACGGCGCTGATCACCCGCCTGGACATTTACAACCAGCGCGACCGCCTGGCCGACACCCGTCGCCGTATCAAGATCGCTCACCAGAACACGCTCCCCACGGTGAATGCGCTGGTAAATTACGACCTTAACTCTCCCAGCAACAATCCCGGCTTGGAACTCAATCCCAAAGACCGCCGTTTTTCCGGCGGGCTGGATGTGGATCTCAATCTGAACACGAAACCCGAGCGGAACTCACTGCGCACCGCCCAGCTGGATGAGCAGCTCGCCGCCCGGCAGGTGGAGCTGGCCGAAGAGCAGTTGCGCAACCAGGTGCGCAGCGACTGGCGCGGTCTGGCCGTCGCCAGAAGGCAGTATGAACTTGCCCAAAGCGGGCTGGAGCTTGCCCAGAAGCGTCTCGAAATCGAAACCGCGCTGATGGAGGAAGGGCAGGGAACCGCCCGTGACATCGTCGAGTCCCAGGACCGCTTGATCACCGCCCGGGACCTTGTCGTTTCCACTTTGATTGACCACGTAATTGCCCGTTTGCAGCTCTGGAGTGACGTCGGAGTGCTGCACATCGAGAAAGACGGCAAGTGGGTTGACGTATTGAACAAGGAAAAAGCGAAGGGAGAGTCATGAAGAAGGTGAAGCCAAAAACTTGGATGTATGGAGGAGCGGCTGTGGCGGTGATCGCTGCCGGCAGTTTCTTTTTCTCCGGCTCTGCCAGCAAAAGTGAGGATGTCCCCACCTTTTCGGCAATCAAAGGGCCATTGCAGATCAACGTCCTTCAGGGCGGGGAAATCCGCGCTCTGCAGAACTTTGAACTGAAGTCGGAAATCGAAACTCCGACCAAAATCCTCAGCCTCATCCCCGAAGGTTACCTGGTGACCGAAGAAGATGTGAAGGAGGGCAAGGTCCTGGTGGAACTCGACAACTCCGACCTGAAGACACGCATTCAGGATCACGAGATCCAGTTCCAGACCACCGTCGCCGCTTACATTGATGCCGATGAAGGGCGCGAGATCCAGCGCAGCGAGAACCAGAGCCTCGTGCGCGACATGAAGGAAACGGCGATCTTCGCGCTGATGGATTTCGAGAAGTATCTGGGCCGCGATCTCACGGTCAAAGTGCTGGCCAGTTCCCAGCTTCCAAAAGACGCTCCGGAATTCGACAAATTTGCCGATGTTCTGGAATCCCAGGCCAATGCCCAGCTGGAGGCTGGTGGCAATCCTTCTGCCGTGGCCGAGGCCAAAAAGGAGTCCCAGGCAGCCCTGAAGAAGATGACGGGCAAAACATCAAACGAGCGCATTGACTTCTCCCCTTTCCTGGAAGGTCTCTCCGCAGGCGATGGTGAAGCCCAGCAAAAGCTCCGTCAGCTGGAAGACGACCTCTTGCTGAGGAAGTCGGAACTGGCTGTCGCCAAGCAGAAGGTGGAAGCCTCCCAGCGGCTGGCTGCTCGTGACTTCATCTCCAAGACCCAACTGGAAAACGACCAGGTGAACTTCGAGAAAGTTTCCCTTGCTGTGAAAACGGCCGAGACTGAGCTCGATCTGTTCAAAAACTACGCGTTCTCCAAGCAGTGTGCCCAGCTGCTCTCAGCTTACCGCGAAAGCCTGACCAAGCTGCAGCGCACCGTGCGTGCCAACCGCTCCAAAATGGCCCAGGCGGAGACCCGCTTTCAAACGGCCAAGCGCCGTTATGAAATGGAACTGGCCAAAAAGGAGGACCTGGACCGCCAGCTGAAAGCCTGCATGATGCGCGCCGTCCAGCCCGGCCTCGTGGCCTATGGCAACCTGAATGCCAGCGCTGCCACGCGGTATAACGAATCCATCGAAGAAGGCA
>DASWXG010000580.1:0-13445 GCA_036405615.1 Prosthecobacter sp.
CCGCAGCTCGAGTGCAGGTGTTTGCATCGTGTCCCTCAAGGACTGGAAGGACCGTATGGATCCCTCCATGCAAGTGGCGCAGATTGTGCCTTCCATCTTCGCACGGGTCAGCCAGATCCCTGAGGCGATGATCATCCCGACTGCCCCTCCTCCGATCCAGGGCCTGGGGAATGCGGGCGGTGTGCAGTTTGAACTTCAGGACCTCGGGGGCGGGACGCCTCAGCAGTTGCAGACTGTGGCAGACCAGTTCCTGGGGGCTGCTTCCCAGCACCCCCAGCTGGCGCGGGTGTTTACCTTTTTCAGCACCCGGGTGCCGCAAACCTTTGTGGAGCTTGACCGGGACAAGATCAAAACTCTGGGCATCCCTCTGGACGGTGTGTTTACCTCCCTGCAGGCTTATCTGGGTGGCATCTACGTCAATGATCTCACGCTCTTCGGCCGCAGTTTCCAGGTGAAGGTGCAGGCGGAGCCGGGCTATCGCATGAAGCCGGAAGACATCTACGGCATCTACACGCGCAACGCCGAAGGCGGCATGGTGCCCTTCAGCACCTTTGCCAAGGTGGAATCCTCCACGGGCTCGGATCTGCTTCCTCACTACAATGTTTATCGCACGGCGGAAATCACCGCCAACGGCAAGCCAGGAGTCAGCTCCGGGCAGGTGATCGAGGCGATGGAAACCCTGGCCAAAGAGCACCTGCCGGCGGGGTATGGTTATGAGTGGACCGGCACCGCGCTTCAGGAAAAAGAGGCGGGAGGGCAGCAGTCCACCATCTTTGCCCTGGCGTTGCTGTTTGTCTTCCTGGTGCTGGCGGCCCAGTATGAAAGCTGGGCGGTGCCGTTTGCCGTGCTCTTCGGGCTGCCCATCGGTGTCTTTGGGGCGTTTTTTGCCGCCTGGCTGCGAGGGCTGACCAATGATGTGTATGTGCAGATCGGCCTCGTGATGCTGCTGGGGCTGGCGGCGAAGAACGCCATCCTCATTGTAGAGTTTGCGCGTACCCGCCGGGAGCAGGGCATGAGCATCCGCGAAGCCGCCCTGGAAGGGGCCAAGCTCCGCTTGCGGCCCATTGTCATGACTTCACTGGCCTTCATCCTGGGCGTGGTGCCGCTGGTGCTTTCCAGCGGTGCTGGCGCTGCCAGCCGTCAGAGCCTGGGGACGGCGGTTTGTTTTGGCATGACTGCCGCCACTGTGATCGGCGTCTTCTTCATCCCGTGGCTGTATGTCGTTGTCCAGACCTTGGCGGAGAAGATCAGCGGCAGACCGGACGCTGTTGCTAAAGAGGCGCCTCCAGCAGCGGCTTTGGAGAAACATTAAACGGGACTGCACGGGGCCGGCGTGCCGGTTTGCCTGCAAACAGCGGAAAGGCGACCCTGCCGCCACCGTTTTAAGGAATCCATGTTCCGGCATCTGTTTCTTTCTTCCCTCATTCTCTGTTCCAGCCTCCATGCCGCTGCCCCTGCTGCATCCACCAAGCCCAAGCAGGCACCGCTGACCCCCGGTGCTTTGCTGAAGTCTCTGAACGCCTCGTCCAGCGCTGAAGAGCAGGCCCGTCTGCATGAGGATGTGGTCCGGCTTTTTGGAAAGCAGAAACTGATGCAAGGCAAGCCGGGCACCAAGGTGGAGGGGACTACCGTGGCCTGGGCGGTGATGGACATGAATCCCGCCCGTGTGGTGCGGGGCAAGGGGACCTTGATCGGCGAGATGGTGCGTCTGGGAGATGACGGCCTTCAGGTGCTGGTGAAGAAGATGGACAACTTTCAGGAGTTCAACTACCGCATCGAGGTAGAGGGCATGGCCCGCGTGGGTGGCATGGTGCGTCTGGAACACTACGAATACACCCCTGACAGCGAGCGGCAGAGCGGCGTCCCCGTGGGGCGCCTGGAAAAGTTCGAATGGAATGAGAGCAAGGTCTTCCCGCAAACGGTACGGGATGTCACCGTTTACATTCCCCAGCAATACAAGGCTGGCAGCGAGGCCTGCCTCATGGTCTGGCAGGATGGAAGCCGTCACGTGGATCCCACAGGTTCCATGCGGGCCAGCACAGTTTTCGATAACCTGATCCAAAAGAAGAAAATGCCGGTCACTGTGGGCGTCTTCATTGATCCGGGCCGCAAGCCTGACCAGAAACCCGGCGGCAAAGCCGCCAACCGGGGTTTTGAATATGACAGCCTGGGTGACGCCTACGCCCGGTTCTTGCTGACGGAAATCCTGCCGGAAGTGGAAAAACGCTACCAGGTGAAATTTCGTCAGGATCCCCAAGCCTGGGCCATCGCTGGCGGTTCTTCCGGAGGCATCTGCGCCTTCACTGCGGCCTGGGAAAGGCCGGACAAATTTCACAAGGTACTGAGCTGGGTGGGCACTTTTGTGGATATCCGGGGAGGCAATGCCTACCCGTATCTGCTGCGTATCACGGAACGCAAACCCATTCGCGTTTACCTTCTGGATGGTGTCAACGACCTCGACAACAAGTTTGGCAACTGGCCCCTCGCCAACCGCATGATGGAGGCGAGCCTGAAGTACATGAACTACGACTACCGCATCGACTGGACCGAGTGCTTTCACGGCAGCCGTGGCATGGCCCCGCACCTTCCTGAAGCCCTGGAGTGGCTGTGGCGGGATGTGAAGTGATACCTTCACCTTTCAACACTGCCAAAAAAAACAGCCTTCTGGTGTTGAAGTTGTGGCTCTCACAAATATGTAACCAGTGCCACCTCCAAAATTGGGGCCATCACAGTAGTGTGTCCGGCCCTCCCATTTGTCAGGATCTTCACTGATGCCTTCGTGAGTGGTACTCGGTGGCGTTAGGAAGCTGTAAAAATCCGCAAGTTGACCAACAAATCGCCAATCACCTTGGGGAGCTTCATCGGGACTTTGTACCCACCAAGGAACACCCCCTACTTTCGTTCCGAGATGTACTTTGTCAGTTTCCGACTGCGGAAGCTGGCAGTATTTCTCCCCAGAATAAAAATGAGATTCTTTTGATGGATCAATATCATCCTCTTTTGCAACCCAGTCGGTGATAATGACTTCCCGCTCCAAAGGGGGCCAGTCGGCAGGTAGCTGGGCTTGATTGTCTGCAAGCTCTTCGGGTTCGCTGATAAAGCACGCGTTGGCTCCGGCACCACCTTCCCAGGTGCTGCACATACCGGGGTCATGATTGCATTGAAAAATATTGAGCACGCGTCCCTCCCTGCCTAAATCGAGGCGGTCAAAGTCATGAAGAAACTGAGCAAGCAAGGACTGTGACTTGCCGCAATTCTTGCACTTTGGCCACTGGCTTTCGCTGATTCCCCAAGGCAGACCACCGAGTTTATCTTGTATAAAACTTTGCTGAACCACGTCGCACGGGAGCCTGATATTCGGGAGGAAGTAACGCATGATGGAAGATTACATCTCCTTCATAAGGAGTCGTATATGATTGAGTTCTAACAGCAAGGGTGGAGATGTTTTGGGCCAGAGAGGCGAGGAATGGAGTCACTTTTTCTCCCGCACCGCCGCCACAGGCAGACCGTTTTGCAACAGGGTCAGACCGATGATGGTTCCTTTGTCGTCGCGGGTAAAGGTGAGGGAAGCTTCCACGGCGTCGTATTCAAAGCGGTCCTGGCCCATGTCGAAAACGGGCAACGCGTCCTGGCCCTCCAGGTGTGCATAAAGGGTGCTGCCTTGCAGGGTGACATCAAAGGGCTTGAGGCCCAGAAGCAGGAATTTGCCGGTGTAAGGCTTCAATTCTCCGGGTTGGTGCAGGATGATGCCAGGTTCAGGCTGGTCTGTTCTGCGGGCGTTCAGTTCACGGCCGTTTTGAAAAAGGGTGAGAGAGGTGATCTTGCCGTCAGTCCGGTTAAACTGGATTTCAGCGTTGACGCTTTTGTAAAACAGCCGGTCCTTGGCGCTGGGAAAAGCCCGCAAAAACGGCTGGCCTGTGAGCCGGATCCAAAGGCCTCCCTCGCGAAGCAGGACTGTGAAACGTGTTTCGTTATCCAGTGAATAGACACCCGGATACTCCTGCAGTGTGGCAGCCTCCAGGGCAACTTCCTGCGGCAGTTTGCGGGGGCCTGGAACGCGGGTGGCCGCGATGATGGCACCGCCATCAAGCTGCGTGTTGTTGATGAGCACCACACGCACGATGTTCTTCTCCGGGATGACTTGAAGCCCGGACCGATAGCCCCCCGTGCCACCATCGTGGTCGTAAGTTACCGCTCCGTCGCGTTTGGAAATGAAAGGCCCAAGCCCGATCTGGCCATTACCGGGATTCTCGGCCTGCGGTTTCATGGCGAGAGCAAAGGCGGCGGCCAGGGGAGTGGCTTCCGGCTTGGCCATGGCCTGACCGAATTTGAGCAGGTCTGCGGCCGTGGAACGCAGGGCTCCTGCGCCAGCAATGGTGTCAAAGTGCCAGGAAGAAGCGTCTTTCTTGCCATGATGCGGTGGTGCCAGTGGAAGCTTGCTTCCGGTGATGGTCATGCGGGTATCCTCAAGGCCAAGCGGCTTGCAGATGCGGCTGACCACCGCCTCTTCCCAGGTACTGCCATAAACTTTCCCGAGCAGGTGGCCCAGCAGGCCGACGCCGAGATTGGAGTAGCTGCATGGGAACGGGCCGTCGCTCTTCAGATGGGTGGTGCTCAGAAAGGCTTTCAGAAGTTTTTCATCATAACCTGCATAAGGATCGCCGTCCTTGATCCCCATCATATGATTGCCGGGCAGGCGGGGCAGGCCGCTCGTGTGAGTGGAGAGCTGCTTCAAGGTGATGGCGCCCACACGTGGATCCGCGAATTTGACATCCTCGCCCAGCCATTGTGAAACCGGCGTGTCCAGGGTGACCTTTCCCTCTACCACGGCTTGCGCCAAGAGAAGGCCGGTGAAAACCTTGGTGATGGACCCGATCTCAAAGAGAACTTTTTCGTGATAGTCCTTCTTGTTGTCCTGAGCGGAGGCGAACCCCGCAAAGGTCACTTTGCCATCGAGGCTCTCACCGGTGACGATGCCGCCCGCCTGCAGCTTTTTTGCAGCTTCTGCAGCCGCGGATGCCAGCGGTCGGTCAGCCGCCTTCGAGACCAGACAGAAAGACAGGAGCAGGGATAGCAGGGCGCGCATTTTGCCATCCTAAAAGAAAGCTTCTGGCGGAAGCAAGTCTTGCCCGCTTCGAAAAATGGGGGGCGGGAAACCTTCGGCTAGGATGAAGGATGCCAGCGATAGTGGCCAGTCAGGGGAAACTCAAACAGGCGGTTTTCCAGCTTGGGGCCGCTGCCAATGTTGTGAACAATCCAGGGCGTGTCGCCTCCATCCGGCGCTGGCACCACGAGGGCAATATGAGGAAGCCTGCCTGCGACGGTGCAGGTGATCAGGTCACCCGGGCGGTAGTCAGCAGGATTCTGGGTGACGGGCAGAGAGGCCCCCTTGCGCTTGAAGAAGGTTTGCAGATTGGGCACCCGGCGGTGGTCGATGTTGGTGTCCGGCCGGGGCAGCCCCCAGTGCTTGGGGTAGGCGGAAAAGTGCTTCTTCATGTCCTCATGCACCAGTTTTTGCAGGTCGAAGCCCAGCACCCGATAGCTGCGGATGACCTCGTCTGTGCAAACGCCCATCTCAGCCGGTACATCACCGCCAGGATAGGGGATCTTCAGGTAGGCCCCGTCGTAGCGGACCGTATTCGCCGTGCGGTCCAGCGCGGCATGCACCAGCCGGGTGGCGAAATCCTGGTTGTCCGCCAGGGCGGCCACCTTGCTGCGGGAGGCCGCCGCCTGCGCGGCCTCATCAGCAGAGCATGACCAGGAGGCGGAGATGAAAGCGAGAGCGGTGAGAAGGGCGGGCAGGGTGCGCATGAGGGGAGCGCCAGTTTGATGCCGGGGTTTTGGAAGCCGTTCAAAACCAATGGCCGATTCCTGCGCTGAAATGGACTTTTCCGGGAGAAATGGCGGTATCCTTCCCCTTCTGGCAAGAATGAGCCCAGAGGGGCGTTACGCCCTCAGAACTGTACGCTTGTCCTGGTTAGGCCCGGGCGGGTAATATCGAATACCACCTTTACCACCCTAACGCCATGTTTCGTATTCCTGGAGCTCTCGGCAAAGACCTGTGTGACAAAGACCTGGGCATGACCCGGCGCGACATCCTCCGTGTAGGCGGGGCGTCCATGATGGGATTGACGCTGAACAACCTGTTTCGCGCGCAGGCCGCCTCTGTGGATTCTGCGGCTGCTGGCCGCGCAGGCTGGGGCAAGGCCAAGCATGTCTTGCTGATTTACCTCCAGGGAGGTCCGAGCCATCTGGACCTTTGGGATCCCAAAGAGAATGTGCCGGACAAAGTCCGCTCCGCCTTCAAGACCATCCCCACGAAAATCCCGGGCCACCACTTCACGGAGATCCTTCCGCAGCTGGCGAAGGTGAACGACAAGTTCACCACCATCAACTCGATGAGTTACACGCCTAACGGGTTGTTCAACCACACGGCGGCGATCTACCAGATCATGACGGGGTATACGACGGACAAGGTGAGCCCCTCGGGCCAGCTGGAGCCGCCGAATGCCAAGGACTTCCCCAACTTCGGCAGCAACATCATCCGCCTGAAGCCGATGGACCAGCCGATGCTCCCGTTCGTGATGCTGCCGCGGCCTTTGCAGGAATCCAATGTGGTGGGCAAAGGCGGCACAGCCGGTTTCCTCGGCAAGGCTTACGATCCCTACACCCTCTATCCAGACGGAGACGACCTGGACATGGGCAAGATGGACCGCATCAAGATTGAGGATCTGCAACTGCGGCCGGACCTGTTTAGCGTCCGTCTCCAGCGCCGTGCCAAGCTGCGCGACGCCATCAACGACCAGATGCCCACCATCGAGGCGGCGGTTAAGGACATGAGCCTGGACAGCTACTACAGCCAGGCGCTGAACCTCATTGCCAGCGGCCGTGCTCGCGATGCCTTCGCCCTCGACCGTGAATCTCCGAAAATGCGCGACCGTTATGGCCGCAACACCTTCGGCCAGAGCTGCATGCTGGCGCGACGCCTCATCGAGGCCGGAACGCGGGTGGTGGAGTTGATCTGGCCCAAAGTGGCGAATTCAGACAACCATTCCTGGGACCACCACGTGGGGCTTACCCAGCGCATGAAGAGCCAGAGCGGCCCCATGCTGGACCAGGGGCTGAGCGCTCTTTTTGAGGATCTAGATGCCAGCGGCCTGCTGGATGAAACGCTGGTGGTGGCCCTGGGTGAGTTTGGCCGCAGCCCTGAAAAAGGCGTGTCCACCTCAGGCAATGGCAACAGCGCAGATGGTCGCGATCACTGGCCGTATTGCTACACCGCCATCGTGGGCGGGGCGGGGATCAAGCGCGGGTATGTCCATGGCAAATCGGACAAGACTGGTTCGGCCCCGCTGGAAGATCCTGTGCATCCCACCGAGCTGCTGGCGACAATCTACCACGCGGTGGGCATTGATCCGGAGACCATTGTTTACAACCATCTCAACCAGCCGCGGGAACTGGTGAAAGCGAAGCCGGTCACCAAACTCTTCGCGTAAAGGCGCATCTGCCACCGAGGCAAACAATGAAAAAGCCCGGAACTTTCGTTCCGGGCTTTTTGTTAGGTTGTCGCTTTGATCACTGCTTGTCGAACTCGACTTTGCCGTTCGCCAACCGTGCTGTGACATGGTCGCCTTCCTTGAAGCTGCCTTCGAGAACGGCGAGGCTGAGCGGGTCCAGAAGCTGTTTCTGGATGGCGCGCTTCAGGGGGCGGGCGCCAAACACCGGGTCAAAGCCTGCATCGGCCAGGAAGCGCGTGGTTTCATCCGTGACCGCAAGGTGGATGTTCTGCTTGGCCAAACGGTCAATCACACGCGTGAGCTGGATCTTCACGATCTGGTCGAGCTGCTGCGCATTCAGGCGGTCAAAGATGACGATTTCATCAATGCGGTTGATGAACTCCGGCCGGAAGAACTGCTTCAGGGAATCCCTCACCAGGGCCTCGCGCTGTTCGGCGTTCTGCACATCCTGGATGTGCTGGCTGCCGATGTTGCTGGTCATGATGATGACGGTGTTTTTGAAGTCCACCGTGCGGCCCTGGCCGTCGGTGATACGGCCGTCATCCAGCACCTGGAGAAGGGTGTTGAAAACATCCGGGTGGGCTTTTTCCACTTCGTCGAAAAGTACCACGCTGTAGGGGCGGCGGCGCACGGCTTCCGTCAGCTGGCCGCCTTCGTCGTAGCCGACGTACCCCGGAGGCGCGCCGATGAGGCGGCTGACGCTGTGCTTCTCCATGTACTCGCTCATGTCGATGCGGGTCATGGCGTTTTCGTCGTCGAAGAGAAATTCCGCGAGCGCTTTGCAGAGCTCGGTTTTGCCCACGCCTGTGGGACCCAGGAAGAGGAAGCTGCCGATGGGACGGTTTTCATCCTGGATGCCGGCACGTGCACGGCGCACAGCGTTTGAGACGGCAGCAATCGCGTCCTTCTGGCCGATGACACGGGCAGCAAGCCGCTGTTCCATATGGACCAGTTTGGAGCGTTCGCCTTCTTGCAACCGGGAGACCGGAATGCCGGTCCAGTTGGCTACCACCCGGGCAATGTCTTCCTCGGTCACTTCTTCGCGCAGCAGACTGTGCGAGGGCTTGCCGCTTTCTCCAGCCTTGGATGCGGAGCCGGATTCAGAGGCGAGCTTTTTCTCGAGATCTGGGATGAGGCCGTATTGGATCTCCCCTGCACGGCCAAAGTCGCCACGGCGCTGGGCCTGTTCGAGTTCCGTTCGCAGGCGGTCGATCTCCTCCTTCACCTTGCGGCCGGCATCCACGGCTTCTTTCTCTTTCAGCCATTGGGCCTTGAGCGTGTCGGACTGCTCGCGCAGATCGGCGATTTCCTTTTCCAGTTTTTCCAGACGGGCCTTGCTGGCGGCGTCCTTCTCCTTTTTCAGAACCTGGCGCTCCATTTCGCCCTGCATGATCTGGCGTTCGATGACGTCAATTTCCGTGGGCATGGAGTCCAGCTCGATCTTGATGCGGCTGGCGGCTTCATCCACAAGGTCAATGGCCTTGTCGGGCAGGAAGCGGTCGGTGATGTAGCGGTTGCTCAGGGTGGCGGCGGCGATGATGGCACCGTCCTGAATGCGCACGCCGTGGTGCACTTCATAACGTTCTTTCAGACCGCGCAGAATGGCGATGGTGTCTTCCACGCTGGGTTCACCCACCAGCACGGGCTGGAAGCGGCGCTCCAGGGCGGGGTCTTTTTCGATGTATTTGCGGTACTCATCCAGGGTGGTGGCGCCAATGCAGCGCAGTTCCCCGCGGGCCAGCTGAGGCTTCAGCAGGTTGCCTGCATCCATGGCACCTTCGGCCTTGCCGGCACCGACGATGGTGTGGAGTTCATCAATGAAGAGAATGATTTCGCCTTCGCTGCTGGTGACTTCTTTGAGGAAGGCCTTGAGGCGTTCTTCAAATTCACCGCGGAACTTGGCACCGGCCATCATACCGCCCAGATCCATGCTGATGAGGCGTTTGCCTTTCAGGGAATCGGGAACGTCGCCAGCCACAATGCGGCGGGCAAGACCTTCGGCGATGGCGGTTTTCCCCACGCCGGGTTCACCAATGAGCACGGGGTTGTTTTTGCTGCGACGGCTGAGCACCTGCATCACACGGCGGATCTCTTCATCTCGCCCGATGACGGGGTCGATCTTGCCCTTGCGCGCGCGGGCGGTCAGGTCAGTGCCGTATTTTTCCAGGGTCTGGTATTTGCCTTCCGGATCCTGGTCGGTCACACGCTGGCTGCCACGGATGGCCTGCAGCGCTTTGGAGACCGTGTCATAGGTCAGGCCTGCCTGCTTCAGCAGGTCGGAAACTTCGGACTTGGTTTTCAGGAGGGCGAGCAGGACATGCTCGACACTGAGGAAGTCATCTTTGAGCTTTTTCTGCTCGTCTTCCGCTTTGGTCATCAGCTCGCGGAACCCGCCAGACAGATAGAGGTTGCCGGAACCGCCGCTGACTTTGGGCTGGCGTGTCAGCAAGGCAGGGATTTGCGCCTTCAACTGAGCGACAGCTTCCGGGCTGACAGCCGCTTTTTGGAAAAGCGGGGTGGTGATGCCGTCTTCCTGCTCCAGCAGGGCGGCTAGCAGGTGAGCCGGTTTGAGCTCCTGGTGTCCATGGCGGGTGGCCACAGACTGGGAGGCATTGAAGGCTTCCTGCAGCTTAACAGTAAATTTTTCGGGGGACATAAGGTTGGTGAAATCTTTCTATCCGTCTTTACTACGCTGGCAGTGTGCCAGGAAGGCGCAATGACGCTGCAACCTTGCTATATCAAGCTTTTGACCTCAAAAACCACTCTGTGACATTTTGTCTCGAGTGCAAATTTGGCGCGAAAGGGAGTTTTAGAATGTGTCAAAAAGACTCAAATGTCTCTTCGTCAGATTATGGGCGGCTGTTCAGCTTCAGCAAGGCTTCCACATCCCCATACTTGACGGCCCCTGGGACAAAATTGACGTCCCATGGACTGGTAAGGTTGGCAAAGCGGAAGTCTTCCAGATCGGCGGTGACGCCGTCGATGCCGAGCACCACTCCGGTGACCAGGGCCACGGCTCCCGCGCCCTCCAGGCCATGGACACTGATTTTCTTCACCGGGTACTTTTCCTGGGTTTGCATCATGGTCACCAGAGTCATGGCGTCATGTACACGGCGGGCCAGCAAAGTGGGATTGTACCCGAAGGTGTAACCGCTGAACTCCCGAAACTCCCCGGGTTTGGCTTTCAGGTTGTCTCCAGCCTTGGGCTGCTCGGTGGCACCTTGAAGATAAAGTTCTGGGCAGGCGATGGCGATGCCCTTGGCCAGCAGTTTTTGAGCAGCGGAGGTGGGCGAGCCCTCGGCGAGGATGGAGGCAGGCCCCTTCAGGCTGAGCCAGAGGGTGGCTTCGCCGTTCCAGTTTTTCGGGTAGAGGAAGGAGGCGGAGATTTTCTCGTTGTGGCGGGTGTTCTGGATGCTGCCCAGCACCAACAGGTGGTCGGCCTTTTCCTCCTTGCTCACCATTTCATACACCACTTCTTCGTCTGCCGGGCGGGTGCGGCCTACGATGATTTTCCAGGCTTCACCAACGACTTCACGCAGCTTGGAAGAATCCGCCGCCTGGACCAGCGGGCGGATGTTTTTGTCATCCTGGCCCGTCATCCAGGCACAAATGGCTTTTTCATGGGTTTCGCCTGTTGCATCGCCTGAAGGGGCCGGGTGCTCAGCGGTCCACACCGTCAGGTCAGCTTTGGGAGAGAAAACAAAATCCCGTTCCTGGACCGGTCCGGTGTGGCCCAGGTGAAAATGCTTGTTGAAGAAGGCGTACATCGCCAGCCGGGAAGGCAGATTGTAGTTGTGGGGAAACTGGGTGGCGATGTGGGCGGTGACATTGTCCGGAGCACCGAGTTTGGCATACAGATCCTTCAAATCGGGAAGTCCCTTGGTTTCGACTTCCTTGGTCCAGTCGTCTGCGGCGGTGATGCCCAGAGGGCGGGGGGCCGTGAGCGCGGCGATGTCCACATTGCCCTGGTTGATACGCAGGTAATGGGAGTTTTCACAGGTACAGCCGCCCTGCATGGCGGTGGAAACCATGACGCAAGGAAAGGCGGCGGTGATGCGCTGGTCAAAGCCGGTGAGCATCATGGTCTGGGTGCCGCCTCCGCTGGCACCAGTGCAGCCGATGCGGCTTTCATCAATGCCTTCCTGGCTGAGCAGGAAATCCAGGGCGCGGACGCTGTTCCAAGTATGCAGGCCGAAAAAGGTTTGCAGCCGGGCATCTGCGGCAGGGCTGAGAAACCCTTCTTTGGCAGCACCGTGGCGGTGCAAGGGAAACTGGACGGAGTCGGCGTAGCCGAGCATGTCATAGTGAAACACGGCACACCCCATCCGGGCGAGGTGGACACAGCGGGCCTGGAGGGGGGAGCGCGCCGCGCACTCCCGTTCCTCAGCACCTGTTTCGATCTGTTTTTTCAGGGCATCGCTGCCTGGCCCCAGATCCATGAAACGGCCGTCCGGCCAGTGGCCATGGGGGCAGAGGATACCGGGGATTTTACCCTGACGCTTCTTGGGGAGGTAAAGGCTGCCGGTGACGTAGTGGCCGGGCAGGCTTTCAAAAAACACGCGGTCGATGGTGTAGTCATCCCTCTCCACCCGGCCGTGGACGACCGCGTTCAGCGGGGTCTTTTCCGGCATGGGCCAGAGGCCCGAAGCGAGGAGAGTGCGTTTCTCAATGTCAGCCCGGCGGGCTTTCCACGCCCCGGCATCCGCTACCGGAGTGAAGGGGAAGTAGCCATTCAAATCACGGGCTGGGCGGGGGGCTTCCTCACAGGAAGCGGTGGCCGAAATGAGCAGGAGGCTGGACAGGAGGGACCGGGCTTTCATGGAAGGAGATGGTGGAGGATGCTGGAGAAGATCGTCACCTGGAAAGAAAAATTGCACGATTCGGGCGGCTTCCGCCTCGTTCGCGGCCCAACCAAACGTGATTTCTCATTTGCACCCCCCGCTGGGCGTGCCACTTTCGCCGCCCTTCCTCAGCCATGGCCCTCATTGTCCAGAAATACGGCGGAACTTCCGTCGGTAACCCAGAACGCATCCGCAACTGCGCTCGTCGCATTTTGGAAACCCAGCGCGCTGGCCACCAGGTGGTCGCCGTCGTCTCCGCCATGTCGGGCGTGACGGACAACCTGATCAAGCTGGCCCGGGAAGTTTCCCCGGAACAAGATCCGAGCGAGCGTGAAATGGACGTGCTGCTTTCCACCGGCGAGCAGACCACCATCGCGCTCACAGCCATGGCCATCAATGCCCTGGGGGGCAAGGCCGTGTCCCTGACGGGAGCCCAGGCCGGTATTTCCACCGACCGCATGCATACGAAGGCCCGCATCGTGAACATCACGCCGGATGCCGTGCACAAGATGCTGGATGAAGGAAACATCGTCATGCTTGCCGGTTTCCAGGGGGAAACCGCGAGCGGCGAGATCACCACTCTGGGCCGTGGCGGCAGTGACCTGACAGCCATTGCCATGGCGGCCGCCATCAAGGCTGACCTGTGCCAGATCTATACCGATGTGGACGGGGTTTACACCTGCGACCCGCGCGTGGTGAAGAGCGCGACTAAGATCCAGGAAATCAGTTATGATGAAATGCTGGAGATGGCCAGCAGCGGCAGCAAGGTGATGCAGAGCCGCAGTGTCGAATTTGCCAAGAAATTTGGAGTGCGCTTCGAAGTGCGCAGCAGCCTCAACAACAACCCAGGAACCCTCGTGAAAGAAGAAACCCCCGGTATGGAATCCGTCGTGGTTCGCGGCGTCAGCCTCGAGCGCAACCAGGCCAAAATCACCATTGACGATGTGCCGGACCGCCCGGGCATTTCCTCCGTGATTTTCGGTGCCATCGCCGGTGCCAACATCATGATCGACATGATCGTGCAGAACGTCTCGTTCGATGGCGAAACGGACATCTCCTTCACCCTCAGTGCCGTGGATCTGCCCAA
>DASWXG010000581.1:0-8355 GCA_036405615.1 Prosthecobacter sp.
CACTGCACTTCCGCGTATTCGAAACCGATCCGCAGTATCGCGGCAAAACCGGGCTGGCCAACGAACCGCATGACTACACCGCTGCCGACCTCAATGGTGACGGCAAGCTGGACCTCGTGCTGCTCGCTCACGACCGGCTCCTGCTTTACATGCGCAAGTAAGCCGCAGCCCTTCCGCCCTTCTTTTACAGGCTGCGCAGCATGGTCAGTGTTTCCAGGAGTTGCTTATAGCCCAGCTTCTCGGCCAGACGCGGGAACTTGCCGTGGATCATCACCAGCTGGCCGTTGCGGGTCAGCATCAGCTTGCGCTCCTTGATTCCCACATCCGTCACCCCGGCATGTGCAGCCGCGAGACGGATGGCTGCGCAGGTGAGCAAGTTCTGAACCGCATGGGGCAGCTTGTCGCCAAACTGGTCGCGCCACTGGCTCTCCAGTTCATCCAGCTCCTTGCGTGTCATCACCTCGCCTAACTGACGGTAGGCCGTAATGCGCAACCGGGTGTCCTCGATAAATGTGGCGGGCAAGAACGCCGGTGTGGCACCGGGTGAAGCCTGTACCATCAGCGCCTCGGTCATCACCAGAAAGTCCGCCCGCAAAGCCACCTCGATGGGCCGCGCCACCTTGCGCCCCTGCATCTTGTTCACCGCCTGCTTCAGCATCTGGCAGTACATGTCAAAACCGACGGCAGCGATGTGGCCGCTCTGCTCCGTACCCAGCAGGTTGCCCGCGCCGCGAATCTCTAGATCCCGCAGGGCGATTTTGAACCCGCTGCCCAGCCCGGCGTACTGTTTGATGGCGTTCACGCGTTTGCGCGCATCACCGGCTGTCACGGCATCACGCGGCAGCAGCAGGTAGGCATGGGCCTGCTGGCCGCCACGGCCCACGCGGCCGCGGAGCTGATAGAGATCAGCCAGGCCAAAGCGGTCCGCCCGGTCAATGATGATGGTGTTGGCATTCGGGATGTCCACACCGCTCTCGATGATGGTGGTGCAGACCAGGACGTCTGCCTTGCCGTCCACAAAGGTGTGCATCACATCTTCCAGCAATTCCTCGTCCATCTGGCCGTGGCCGATGATGACCTTCGCACGCGGGCACAGTTCGCGAATGCGCTGGGCCACCTTTTCGATGGTCATGACCCGGTTGTGCAGGAAGAAAATCTGCCCGCCCCGGTCCAGCTCCGCATCCACGGCCTGGCGGATGATGCGTTCGTCATAGGGACAGATCATCGTCTGAACCGCCTGTTTGTTAGGCGGCGGTGTTTCGATGGTGCTCATGTCCCGCATGCCCATGAGGGCGAGGTACAGCGTACGCGGAATGGGCGTGGCGCTGAGGGTGAGCACGTCCACGAACCGGAACAGCTCCTTAAAGCGCTCCTTGTGTTTCACACCAAAGCGCTGCTCTTCGTCAATCACCACCAGCCCGAGGTCCTTGAAACGCACATCTTTGGAAATGACCCGGTGCGTACCCACCACGATGTCCACCGTGCCTTCCCGCACCCCCTGGATGATCTTCTTCTCGTTCTTTTTCGGCGTCAGCCGGCAAAGCATTTCCACCGTCACGGGGAACTCGCTCATGCGTTCGCGGATGTTCACCCAGTGCTGTCTGGCCAGCACGGTGGTAGGCACCAGAATGGCCACCTGCTTGCCGCCCATCACCGCCTTGAAGGCCGCCCGGATGGCCACCTCCGTCTTGCCAAAACCGACGTCCGCACACAGCAGACGGTCCATCGGCTTCGCCGTCTCCATGTCTCGCTTGATGTCTTCCACGCAGCGCAGCTGGTCCGGCGTTTCCCGGTAGAGAAAGGAGTTTTCAAACTCCACCTGCCACTTGCTGTCAGGTGGGTACGCATGACCGGTGACGCTCTGACGCTCCGCGCTGATGGTCAGCATTTTCGCGGCAAATTCCTCCACGCTTTTTTCCGCGCCCTTGCGGGTTTTCTGCCAGGAGTTTCCGCCCAGCTTGCTCAGCGCCGGGGCCTTGCCACCGACACCGACATAGCGCGTGACCATGTGCGCCTGTGCCACTGGCACGAAGAATTTGGCCTCGTCTGCATAGTGCAGCACCAGCACCTCTTCGCGGCGGCCGCCAGGGGCAATCCGCGTGGAAACCCCGGCATAACGGGCGATGCCGTGGTCCGCGTGCACCACCAGGTCGCCGTCTCTCAGCTCCCGCAGTACGTCCCGCGCTTTGCGCAAAACTTCGGGATCGTCCAGCTTGGAACCGCGCACCCGGCGGGTGTGCTGATGCCGCCCAAAAATCTCCGCTCCGGTCATCACCGCCAGCCGGGCTGAAGGCACCGTGAAGCCCCGGAAGAGCAGGCCCAGAAAGGTCTCCGGCGGCTTCATGGCGAGAGTGCCCGCCAGTTCGGCAAAGCGTTCCCTCTCAGCGTCATTGTGGAAGAAGATGACCGTGCGCCATCCCTCATCCTGCCACTCCTTGAGCTGCATTTGGAACTGCTTCCGGCGCGCCTCATGCAACACGAAGTCCGAGGCATCAAACACGCCGAGCGGATTCTCATGAATGGCTGTGGAGTAATCCTCCAGAAGGCCGCCCGGAGCCGCACCCGCGACGATCCGCACCTGGCAGGCCCGGCTTTCCTCATCACCTAACACCAGCACCAGATCCTCCGGTTTCAGGTAATCTGAAACTCTGCCGTCATCCGCTGATTCCTCGCTGATCTGAAGAATGACACCCGCCCGGTCCAGCCGGCGGATGGAGGCCTGGTGATGAATATCGAAAGCACGGATGGACTCGATCTCGTCGTCAAAGAACTCCAGCCTCAGGGGCTCTTCCGCCTGCCAGGAAAAGAAGTCCACAATGCCGCCGCGACGCGCAAACTGGCCGCGCTCCATCACCACCGGCACGCGCTCATACCCCGCACCGTCCAGCTCTGCCAGAAACGCCTCCACGTCCAGCTTTGCTCCCACCTCCAGCGTCCGCCGCTGGTTCTCGATGGCCTTGGCGGAGGGAACCGTCTCATCCAGGCTGTCTGCACAGATGAGCAAGGCCGGGGGGCAGTCCGCGCCACCCTCCCGCCAGCGGCCCAGCACGGATACCCGTTCGGCCTGGCTTTCGGGGTCGGGCAGCACCTCTTCCGTCACCAAACTTGCGCGGGGGAAATACAAAGCCGGACTCTGCCAGACCAGCAGTTCGGCATGCAGCTGGTCTTGGACCCGCACATCCGGACACAGCACCCAGAGCCGCCTGCCCGGCAGGTGATCCTCCAGCCAGGCCATGACCAGGGCCACGGCAAAAGCACGTGCCTCTGGTGTCACATGATCCAGCACCACTTCCCGTTTTCCACCGGCGGCCGAGAGCCGGCTGGCAAAGCTGTCTGTGCCCAACACCGCCTGCACCAGGGCGTGCCGGTCCTTCCTCTCCGGCCGGGAGGCACGCGGGAGAGGCTGACGACGGGCAGCCGCCACTTTGCGGGCCGCTTTTTTTGCCGGAACAGGATCTGACACTGAGCAGTGGGGAATGAACGCCCCAGGCGGGCAGTTGGGCGCAGAATCTGGAACCTGGCAATCTCTCTCTGGACTCCGTTTCCTTCGGGAAGCAAAATGCCCCTCCCCTCCGTCGTTCCTCTCTCTGGTCATGAACGAGCCTCCTTCTGAAAAACCCGCCTCCCTCTGGTCGGAAGTGCGCACCGTCATGGACCTGGTGCTGGACTTTTCCTTCAAGCGTTTCGTCACCCCGCATCTGATCCGCATTTTGTACGCGCTCAGCCTGCTGGCGGCCACCCTGGCCGCCATCGGCTGGATGTTCAGCGGCTTCAGGGTGGGCTGGTTTTACGGTCTTTTCACCCTCATCACCGGCCCTGTGGCCTTCGTGCTGTATGTTCTGACAGCCAGGGTCATCATGGAAGTGGTGCTGGCCATCTTCCAGATCGCCGAAAAGGTGCGCAAGGATTGAACCTGCCGGAACGAGGAGACTTTCTGCCTCTTTTGTGGGGCTCTCTGAAAACACTCCTGACATAAGGTTGTCACACGCCTGTGCCAGAAGGATGCATGCTCTCCTTCCTCATCTTCGGATCACGCGGCCAGCAGCTTCCCGCCCCTGAGCCGCAGGCAGCAGACACCTCCAGCCCTTTCGCCGACTTTACGATGCCCTCCTCCCCGCCCCCACCAGCCGAATCTGCCGCAGACACTGCCGCACCAGCCCTCAAACATTGGTTCGATGAAGCACGCTTCCGGCACATTGCCCAGGAGGTCTCGGCTCTGCATCCAGGCTTCGACAAGAGGCGCTTTCTGCAACTGGCCCTGGAAGACCTGGAGCATCTTACGCTGATGCAGCGCCTTCGCCGCACCTCGGAAAGTCTGCATGCCACCCTGCCCCGCCATTTCCCCGAGGCGTTGAAGGTGCTGCAGGGGCTGGCTCCGCGCATCAACCACAGCTTTGTCAGCCTGGTGCTTCCCGATTACGTGGCCCTGTATGGCCGAGGTCACTTTGACCTCTCCCTTGAAGCACTGCGTTTCTTTACGTCCTTTGGCTCTTCCGAGTTCGCCATTCGCGAATTCCTCCGTCAGGACCTGGAGCGAACCCTCACCGTCATGGAATCCTGGTCACGGGACGAAAGCGCCGACGTGCGCCGTCTGGCCAGTGAGGGCTGCCGCCCGCGTCTCCCCTGGTCCTTCAGGCTGGAGACCTTGATTGCCGATCCGGGCCCGGCTCTTCCCATCTTGGAAAACCTCAAGGCCGATCCCAGCCTGTATGTCCGCAAGTCTGTGGCGAACCACCTGAACGACATCACCAAGGATCACCCGGATCTGGTTTTGGACCTGCTCGAATCCTGGCCTCTGGATGACAGTCCGCACACACGCTGGATCGCCCGCCACGCCTTGCGATCTCTGATCAAGCAAGGGCATCCCCGCGCCCTGGCCATCATCGGCGCCGGAGAAAAGGCCCAGGTTCACGTGCACAGTTTCAGCGTCAGTCCGGACCGGATCCCGCTGGGAGAAAAGATCGCTTTCAAACTTCATCTGCAATCCACCGCCACCCAACCTCAGCGGCTGGTGGTGGACTACGCGGTGCACTACGTAAAAAAGAACGGCAGCGCGTCTGCAAAGGTGTTCAAGTGGAAGGAACTCACGCTCCCGGCCGGTGAAGAGATCACGCTCTCACGGCAGCAGACCATCCAGGATTTCACCACACGGATCCACCATGCCGGTCATCACAAGGTGGAGGTGTTGATCAATGGAGAACGTCTTGCCGAAAGCGGTTTTGACCTTTCCAGACCGTAACTCAAGCAACCTCAAAAATACAAAAAACCCGGCAGTGCGAACACTGCCGGGTCCTTGAAAGCACGGAGCCAAACCGGTTATTCGATCTGGAGGTAGTCCACCAGAGTTTCGTCAATGATACCGGTGGGTTCCAGGCCGTTGTCCGCCTGGAAGTTGGCGATGGCCATGCGGGACTGAGGCCCGATGTCACCGTCCAACGGTCCGTCATAGTACCCCAGGTCGGCCAGAGCCTCCTGCACCGCATAGTCGAGGGAGTTTGAAGGCGAGTAGGTCAGGCTGGAGTAGTTAGCCGGGACAGAGTTGAAGCTGCTGTAATAGTAGACGCCCGGGTTTTCATAATAATAGGACATGTTCGGCGGGCCGAAATACCAGCCATATCCACGCCAGCCATTGCCTCTGGACAAACGATAGTGGTGATGGGGATAAGAGCGGTAGATGTGGTGACGGTCAATTTTGGCAAACCGTGAGGAATCGTGATAATGCCAGCGGCTGCGGTCTTTGACCACCGTTATACCGCCACCTGGGCGACGGCCCGGGTAGGCCTTCTCATAGGGTGTCAGCGGGCGGCTGGGCCTTACGGAAGGACGAGTCGGGCGCACCACTTCCGGCGGGCGTGTGGGGCGGTCAGGCCTCACCTCGGGGGGCCGGGTCGGGCGGTCGGGCCTCACTTCTGGAGGACGGGTTGGCCGGTCTGGGCGACCCGCTTCCGGGGGCCGTGTGGGCCGGTCAGGACGGGACACAACAGGGGGACGGTCCGAACCACCCGGGCGGGTAGGCCGCTCCACCGTAGGGCGGGAAGGCGTAGGCCGGGTGACCGTGGGGGGACGCTGCGGAGTGGGCGCCGGTGTCGGGCGCTTCACCACGCTGGGGCTTCGGCCAGGGTAGGCTTTCTGATAAGCACTCGGCGGGCGGGCCGCCGGTTTGGGCGCAGGGCGGCTCGGCGCAGAAGGACGAGAAACCGCAGCGGGCCGCTGGGGGCTGGGTCGTGGGGCGGCAGAGGGCTTCGGCGCGGAAGGGCGTGCGGCCGGTTTTGCAGAGGGCGCACGGTCACGGCGGGCATCCTTGCCACGCTCGGCTGCCGGAGAAGAAAAAGGCAGTCCGATGAGGCTGGCGGCAAGGACAGCCGCCAGACCGGCACTGCGGTTGAAGGGGAAAATCCTGAGTTTCATACAACAGATACGACGGAGAGTTGGGCGCAGCTATTCACCCAGACGGAGCCCCTTTTTCAAAAGAAGGTTACGCCGAGGCAGAACCGTGCGGGTCTGAAAGCGGCAAATCCCTCATGGGAAATGCGCCTTCGCCCATGCTAAATCGAACCTGCGGGGTCCGTCAGCCTGTTATTTTTTTCCCGGGGACTGCCGCTGGCGTACCACCTCAAAAAGGGAGACCCCTGTGGCCACCGAAACATTCAGGCAAGGCACACGGCCCTGCATCGGGATGCGCACCAGGAAGTCACAGTGCTCACCAGTGAGACGGCGCATGCCATCTCCTTCAGCACCCATGACAATGGCGGTGGGCCCTTTGAGGTCGAGATCGTAGAGGGATTGTTTGGTTTCATCCGCCGTGCCCACGATCCAGATGCCCAGTTTCTTCAGCTTTTCCATGGCCCGCGCCAGGTTGGTCACCCGCACCAGGGGAACGTTCTCCGCGCCACCGCAGGACACCCGCACCACGGTTTCCGAAATGGGGGCGGATTTGTCCTTGGGCATGACCACGCAGTCACAGCCCGCCGCATCTGCCGTGCGCAGGCAGGCTCCCAGGTTGTGAGGATCCTGCACACAGTCCAGGATCAGCACCAGGGGATTTTCCTTGCCATCCAAAAGCTGGCCCAGATCATCCTCGTCATAGACGGGGACATGACCCGAACTGGCGGATGAATGACGGTTCTGGCGGGCGACTGGGGCAGGCTTGGGCATGCGCAGAGATGAAATGCGTGACGCCCGGCTGCAAGGGCTTTGACAGACAAAAGACCGGCTCAGGTCTTTTTACTGGGCCACAATGTCGTATACGAGCAGCTTTTTCGACACCGGCTTCAGCAGCTCGTTGACGGCTTTCACGTGAGCCGGGTGCTTTTCATAAACAGAAAGATCAGCCGGATTGGCGAAGCGCATGACCAGTCCCACGTCAAAGCTGTCGTCCACCACAGGCCGCTCGCTTGCCAGCGGTGTTCCCACGCTGAGATGCTGGATCTGGGGGATTTCCTTCTGGAATTGCTTGGCCGCAGCCACCACCTTCGCGCGATCCGTGGCATCTCCCGGCTTCTTCAGCCAGATCAGCACCACATGCTCCACCTTGCCTTTGGCGGTAGTCTTGTGTCCCACCGGGCAGGAGGTGCAGGAGGCGAGCAGCGTGAGAGCGGCAAAGGAAAAGATGGCGATGGCTTTTTGCATAGCGGTCTTTAGTCTGGGGGATGATGAAGAAAGCGTCGAGCCTGTTTTTAGTCCTCTCCCTGGCTTGCGGATTCCTCCCGGCGGAGGAGCCAGCCACGTTTGACCGCCTGACGTTTCATGCCGCCCCCAAACCTCTCGCTCCTGGCGCGAAAACGGCCGACTGGCCGCGGGTGCTGGGGCCCAACGATGACGCCTTCTCCCCCGAAACACCGTTGCTGAAGGCATGGCCGGAAACAGGGCCACGCATTGTCTGGGAAGTGGCCGTGGGAGAGGGATACACCTCCCCTGCCATTGCCGAAGGCCGCTGTGTCATCTTCCACTCCATGGACAGCCGTGAAACGGTGGAGTGCCTGCACCCGGAAACCGGCCGACGCTACTGGCAGCAGTCGTACCCGGTGGAGTACCAGGACCGCTACGGTTTTTCCCACGGTCCGCGTGGCAGTCCGGTCATTTCCCAAGGGGTGGTTGTCACCCTGGGGGTCACCTCCCAGCTTCACGCCTACGAACTGGCCACTGGCAAGGAGCTCTGGCAGCACGACCTCCGGGCAGAGTACCATGTGCCGCAGGACTTCTTTGGCGCGGGCTCATCCCCGCTGGTTCTCGATGGCAAAGTGATCGTTAATGTTGGCGGGAAGACTGCCGCCTTCGACGGCTCCGAAAGCCGTCGTGAGCGGGCGGACAAACTCGCCAGCAAAGGCGTGTGCGTGGCGGCTTTTGACCTCACAA
>DASWXG010000582.1:0-6164 GCA_036405615.1 Prosthecobacter sp.
CGTGCTTCTGGTCGTCCGGATGCACGGCATCCACCCAGCCGAAACCCAGGCCTGTGGCCGGTGTCTGGCCGGTAAAGTCATACCAGGACTGGCGGAGAAAGGTGCAGCTTCCATCGGCCTCGGTGATCCACACCATGACCGGTGCGTTGTTGGCCATGTTGCGAAAACGGGCTTCGCTTTCGCGTAGCGCAAGCTCGGCGGCTTTGCGTTCGGAGATGTCGCTGGCTGCCCCGAGCCATTCGGTGATTTGACCTTCTTTGTTGCGGATGGGAATCGCGCGGGAGAACGTCCAGCTAAGACTTCCGTCCCGCCGGAGCACCCGGTATTCCATTTCAAACGCCGTCTCCGTTTTGACAGCCTTTTGAATGGTCTGCCTGACGAGCAGGCGGTCATCCGGATGAATGTACTTTTCCATCCAGACACTGCTGGACACTTCGGCACTGGAGATAAATTCCTGGCCCTGCAGGTGATGCATCACGCTCCAGTCTGCGCTCATGCGGTACACACTGTCTGAACTGGCCGTGATGAAGGCGCGGAAGTGCTCTTCGCTCTGCCTCAGCTTTTCTTCCGCATTTTTGCCCTCCGTGATGTTGAGGCCTGCTCCGGCCATGCGGATCTTTCCACCCGGGCCTTCGCCAAAAGTGGTCTGGCCGGTGATGGCCAGCCAGCGGATATTGCCGTCAGGCAGGACGACGCGTGCCTCCACGCGCAGCATTCCGGTGCCCTTGGGGTCCACCGCTTTCGCGACAGCGGCCGCGTATCGCTCGACATCCTCGGGATGGATGAGGCCGGCAAGGGCTGTGGCGTGGTTGATGTGACCCTTCGCAGGAAGGCCGAACAAGGCGAGAAACCGTTCGTCCGGCTCGGCCCGGTCCTCTGTCACATCCCAGATGAAAGTGCCCATCTGGGCGGCATCCAGCGCCTGCTGGAGGCGGACCTCGCTTTCGCGTCTGGCTGACTCGGCGCGGGCCCGCTCCACCAGCGGCCACACCCGTGCGATGACGTTGTCCAGCAGCGAGAGTTCGGCTTCAGTCCATGCATGCGGTTTGCTGGTGCTGACCCCGATGCTGGCCACCCAGCGGCCTTCATGCAGAAATGGCGCGAGGGCGTAGGCGGCGACTTTGAGCGGAGGGTATCTTTCGGCGTAAGCTTGCGTCCACGGATGGTTGCGGACATCATCAATACCCAGCGGCCTTTGGGCGGCTGCCTGCCACCATTCATCTTCACCAAAGTCACGGGTGCGGTAGGAACCGACCAGATCCACACCGTCGCGCCGCCACTCAGAAATGACGGCGACCTGATCGCCCTCATCCGCCACTTCCAGAAAGTAGCAGCGATGCACCTCCATGAGTTCGCCGACCTCCCTCATGGCGATGGTCTGAATTTCTTCGGGATCGCTGACGGTGGCCAGTTTTTGGCTGAGCAGGCTGAGGAAAGTGGCCCGGACAACGGCCGCCTGTTTTTCTGACAAATCGTAAAAATGGCAGATCACGCCAAAGGTCCCGTCAGGCATGATCACCCGCTCCAGTTTCCAATCGTAGGCCTCCACGGCCTCAATGTCGTGCCGCCGTTCCACGGTGCGGGCGGAGTGGTAGGGTTCTCCCGTTTTTAGCGTGTGGCGAAACAGGGCCAGGGCCTCGCTGACAAAGGGTTCATTCCAAAGAAGACGCATGACTTCCTCGAAATCCCGCCCCAGCAGAGGGTGGACGTTCTGAAAAACCTTTTGTGCACCTTCACTGACCTGGACGAGGCGGAAGTCTGCGTCCACGACATAGACGCCAAACGGCGCATGTTCCACCAGCTGCCGGAAGGTATCGCCTGCCGCGACGAGAAGTTTCCTCTCCGTGATGTCGGTGAAAAAGGCCGCCACACCGCCATCCGGGGTGGGGAAATAGCGGACCAGATGCCAGCGCTGCCAGCGAGCGTAAAAGCTCTCCGCCGTGGTGGGCATCCGCTGGTTCAGCGTCTTTTCAAAGGCCCTCGCGGCCTCCGTTTCTCCCGCATCGGCAAACACCTCCCGGAAGAGGCGTTTGCCGATCAGGCTGTCCGGATCAATGCCGTGTTCCAGGAAAAGCGCCCGCGCTGCGGCGTTGATTTCCGTCAGCCGCCCCTCAGCGTCCGTCACGTGATACCCATCGGTAATGCTTTGGAGGATGCTTTCGGCCCTGCCAGAGATCATGACGGGCGGGCGGGTGCCACCGCCTGCCAAACTCTCGGCAGGTTCAGGTTGGGAGCGGGCGTAAGACATGAATCGGCTGGCACAGAACCTGGGCAAAAGCCTGATGTCCTTTTCCAGATGCCGGGAAAAGAGAGGACATGAGACTTTCAGCCCACAAAGTCCAGATGCTACCTAAATATCGTTCGTGCGCAGGTTTTTGCCTGTGCCGTCTCCGCCTTTTCTTGAGTTTGAATGCCCAGATTTTTTCGGCTGAGGACGGCTGGCGAAAGCCTAACGTTTCCTCGAGGGCCCGAGTTCCACCAGTGTCACATCATCAAACCAGGCTTTGCCCATCACCGGACTGGAGTAGTGGCCGAGGCGCGGCCCGATCTTGATGCTGTCGGCAGCGCCTGAATCGAACTCAAAGCTCACCTTCGTCCAGCTTTTGTTGCCGGTGATGACCTCTGTTTTCTCAAAACCACCTTCCAACGAAATGGTGGCGCCCGCCCCTTTGCCCACCACCTCCCGGGTCTTGATGTAAGCGGTGATCCGGTAACGGGTCTTGGGTTTTACGGCCACCTGCTGTTTGAGAAAACAATCATCCGCTGCTGGATTTTCGATGAAGATGGAGACTTTCCCGTCGCGCTTCTCGGCCTCATTCACTGTGGCGCTTCCGCGTTTGTGGTGCGTGGTAAAGTCCCAGCCGCTCTGGCCTTCTTCAAACGAGCCATTTTTCAGCAGGTTTTGCCGTCCGCCCGAAGCTTCCTGCGCCGGGAGGGATTGAAAGGCGGAGCAGCCAAAGAGCAGGGCGGCTGGAAGACGGCGGGAAGGGGAGGTGAGAAATGGAAGTTTCATGAAACGGAACGGGGTGTGGAGGTCGCTTCGAGCTTGGCAGTTGATCTAGACGGAACGACCTGAGAAAATATTGGGATCAAGATCAAGAAAATCCTCAAGCAGGTTTCTTCTTGCCACCTGAGGCTGCCGCCAGTCTCAAACGCTCTCCGCAGGACAGGACCGTGAAAGGCTGCTGCAGCCGCTGGCAGGCGTGGATGAACTCCTCCGGAGCTTCTGTGTTGAAGCTGAACATGTCATAGTGGCAGGGCACCACTGTCCGGGCCTGGCAGGCCTTGGCCAGCGCGGCGGCTTCGGTGCCGTTCAGATTTCCAGCCACCCGCCGTTCAGGTTTGTTGCCATTGATGGGCAGGAGCATGAGATCGCAACCCAAAGGCCGCAAGGTGTCCACCAGCCCGTCATGCCAGAGAGTATCGCCGCTGTGGTAGACGGTGAAGGGGCCGCAGCGGAGGATGAACCCTAGATAATGGTGACGGCCCTGCTCATCCGTCTTCAGGTCATTGTGGGCGGAGGCGACGCCCTCCAGACTCCACTCCCCGGCCTCGTGCCGGATGCCTTGATCCAGCGGATGATAATGCAGACAGGCATCGCCCAGGCGCTGTTGTGCATCTTCTAAAATGGCAGCCGGCAGAAAAAGCGGAAGGTTTGGATTGGCTTCGGCGAGGGGGCGCAGAGTTTCGGCATCCAGATGATCGGTATGCAGATGGCTGGCGGTGACGAACGTCAGGTTTGTCAGGGCGCCTGGGTCCACACAGCGCTCTGTCATGCGGATGTGAGGTTTGTCCGTCTGGGCATACTTCACCGTGAGCGAATCCGAGAGGTAGGGGTCGAAAAGAAAGGAAAACCCGTTCCACCGGATCAAAAAGCCGCTTTGCCCCAGCCACCAGGCATCCAAAAGGTCCCTGTCCTGAGGGGCCGAGGCGATGTCGCGAAGCAATTCCTGGTCTTTTTGCAGCGGCTGGATCATGCGGCAGAGTCCAACGGCGCGGCCACAAACGCCAGCGGGAGCAGGATAGTGCCCGTTGAGGAGCAGGAGAGCAGGGGGATTGCCGCCTGGATTCAGCGGCTGCAGGCGGACCGCGATACCCTCTTTTGCACCTCATCTCGGGTGCCGGGCGGGAACCTGCGTGGCGAAACCCTCGAAAACCGCCGTTTGCCAACGGCCCGAAAGCTGCTAGTCTCCGCGCCCCTTCCCCCAAAGCCCTACGCCTAAGCCCCTCTAATGACGCCTCCCTCCAAGATCCGGAATATCGCCATCATCGCCCACGTTGACCATGGCAAAACCACCCTCGTGGACTCCTTGCTCCGTGCCAGCGGCAACTTCCGTGAAAACCAGGCCATCGCCGAGCGCGCCATGGACAGCATGGACCTTGAGCGTGAAAAGGGCATTACCATCAAGGCCAAGAACACCTCTGTTCACTGGAATGACCACATCATCAACATTGTGGACACCCCCGGCCACGCCGACTTTGGCGGTGAGGTGGAGCGCGTGATGAAGATGGTGGACGGGGTGATGCTGGTCGTGGACGCCTATGAAGGGCCGCAGGCGCAGACCCGCTTCGTGCTGAAAAAGGCGATGCAGCAGGGGATCAAGCCGATCGTGCTCATCAACAAGATGGACCGCCCGCACATCAAGCCTGCGGAAGTTCATGACAAGGTTCTGGAACTCCTCATGGAACTGGAAGCCACGGAAGAGCAGTTCAACGCGCCTTTCGTCTATGGCAGTGCCCGTGCGAGCTGGGTCACCGACCACGCTGAAGGCGAGCAGAAGGACATGACCTTCCTTCTGGAGCAGATCGTCAAGCACATCCCGGCTCCGAAGGCTGACCTCGAAGGCAGCTTTGAAATGCTGGTGTCCAACATTGACTGGGACAACTTCGTCGGCCGTGTGGCCATCGGCAAGGTGACCCGTGGTACCGTGAAGCTGGGTGACCGCGTCTTCCTCCTGGGCAAGACTCCGGACGAGAAGCCAAAGCCGATCAAGGTGACCAAGGTGTTCCAGTACACCACCCTTACCACCAGCGACTCCGTCGAAGGCGGTGCGGGTGACATCGTGGGTATCTCCGGCTTTGAAGACGTGGATATCGGCCAGACCGTCGCCGGTTCCGCAGACGCACCTGCGCTTCCTTTCGTGGCCATCGACCCTCCGACCATCGTCATGCAGTTCGCTGTGAATGACGGCCCTCTCGCCGGTCGTGAAGGGGAGCACGTGACCTCCCGCAAGATCCGCGACCGCCTGGACCGCGAGCAGAAGATGAACGTGACCATCAGCGTGTCTGACACCGACACTGCCGGTATCTTTGACGTGAGCGCCCGTGGTGCCATGCAGATTGCGGTCTTGGTGGAGCAGATGCGCCGTGAAGGCTTTGAAGTGCTCGTGTCCCGCCCGATGGTTATCACCAAACGCATCAATGATGTGATCTGCGAGCCGTTTGAAACCCTCTATGTAGACGTGCCGGATGACTATCTCGGCGGCGTGATGAAGACGATCTCCGAGCGCAAAGGCAAGATCGAGGACATGAGCGCTCACAACGGCCGCACAAGCCTCCAGGCCTACATCCCGACCCGGGGTCTGATCGGTTTCGAATTCGAGCTGATGAACCTGACCAGCGGTCACGGCATTCACAGCCACCTGTTCCGCGAATACGCCCCGCACGCCGGTCACATGCAGACCCGCAGCACGGGTACGCTGGTGAGCACGGAAGGCGGTGAAGCCACGGCCTATGCGCTGGACACCATCCAGGAGCGCGGCAAGCTGTTCGTCACCTCCGGTGACCAGGTGTATGACGGCATGATCGTGGGTGAAAACCCGCGTACCGATGACCTGCCGGTCAACCCGACCCGCAGCAAGCAGCTCACCAACTTCCGCGCCGCCGGTGGTGACAAGGGCATCCAGCTCACGCCTCCGATCCGCTTCGGCCTTGAGCGTGCCATCGAGTACATCGCCCCGGATGAACTGGTGGAAGCGACGCCGCAAAGCATCCGCCTGCGCAAGCGCACCCTCGATTCCGCCCAGCGTCTGCGCGAGCGCAAGCGTATGGAAGCCGAAATCGAAGCCGCAGGCTGATTGGCATTGGCAAGTTCCTGTTAAAGGCACCGTCCGCATTCCTGCGGACGGTTTGTCTTGGAGAGCGTCGAAGAACCGGATAGAAAC
>DASWXG010000583.1:0-13787 GCA_036405615.1 Prosthecobacter sp.
GCCCGCCACGGATGTTGGTGAAGGAACCGATGTGGCTCACCACCTTGCGGAAGGCGTCCGGACGTTCCCAGGCCACGGTAAAGGCGCAGATGCCTCCGCTGCTGTTACCGCAGATGGCGCGCTGTTCAGGGTCGGTGGTCAGGTTGTAGTCCTTGGCCACGGCGGGCAGGATTTCCTCCAGCAGGAAGCGGGCGTAGAGGTCCCCCAGCGAATCGTACTCAAAGCTGCGGTTGCTGCGTGCCTTGACCTTTGGATCCTTGTTCGGGAAAACCCCGGGCTGGATGAAGATGCCGATGGTCACCGGCATCTCACCTTTGGCAATGAGGTTGTCAAACACCACGGGAGCGCGGAACTGCCCGTCGGGTTTCACAAAGCCGCCGCCATCGCAGAACACCATCACAGAGGCAGGTTTGTCTTTGGAATACTGGGCGGGGACATAGACCCACCAGTCACGGGTGGTACCAGGGAAGATCTTCGAATCGGCCCACGCGGGCATCTGCGTCACTTTGCCCTGCGGCACACCGGCCTGCACTTGGGAGTCCGGCCCCAGCACATACTGGTCATCCTGCGGAGCGGCCTGGAGAGAGAGGCAGAGGGAGAGCGAAAGGAGGGCTGTGGCAAACTTCATGGTGAGCCTGAACAAACGCCGCCGGAATGCCCTTGTTGCACACAGGCAGGTTTTGTTTTTCTAGCGCTTCATCACGCCGGGCATGCTGCCCTGCAGTTTTTCCTGCTCAGCCACGCGCAACCGCTCCTCCTCAGACATGGAGTGCTGTTGCTGGCGGTTGAAATGAGAGGCTCCCCAAAGAAAAACGCCCACGTCCGCCATGAGGAAAATCATCGCAACGATCATCCCGTACTTCTTCAGGTTCTCGTCGATGATCTTGTTCTTGTTCACCGAGAAGTCCTCAGCCCTGCAGAATTTGGACTGGTAAAGCCTGCGCCACTGCCGCGGTTCCCGCGACACCACAAACGCCCACACAAACAGCGCCGTCAGGACGATGCAGGCAATCTGGTAAACGAGTGGAAAGCGGTCGTCCATAAACGGGGGGAAGTGGTTCGGACTCCCTCCCCGTTTAGAACAACACCTTCAGGAAAGCAATAAAGGAAAACCTTATGCTTTTGCAAAGCGGTCAGCCGCAGGCGATTCGCCTTCGCTCACCTTGGCATTGCCGTTGGCGGCCAGATGGCTGGCCATGTGCCAGGCGTCTTCGGCATCAATGCCCAGCTTGGCAGCAAGGTCAGCAGCGGTTGCACCTTCTGCCGTCAGGCTGGAAAGCACGTCACCCATCTGCTTGAGGAAGCTGGTGGCAGCCTTCTTGCCGGCCTCAACACCCGGCTGATGGTAGGCATTGATGTTAACGAGGGTGGCATAGAAGCCCACCGCACGCTCAAAGAGACCGATCAGCAGGCCCAGGCTGAAGGCATTCACTTCAGGAATGGTGAGAGTGATGGATTCACGGCCTTTTTCCGCGAGGGCGGTGCGGGTACCGCGCAGGAAGCCCTGGAGGTAGTCGCCACTGGTAAAGCCGGGCTCGACCTCGAAGCCTGCGGTGTCGCGGGACTTGGAAACCTGGATGAAGGTGGCGAAGAAATTGTTCACGCCGTCACGCAGCTGCTGCACATAGGCATGCTGGTCAGTGGAACCTTTGTTGCCATAAACGGCAATGCCCTGGTTCACTTCCTTGCCATCGAGGTCGTGCTCCTTGCCCAGGGACTCCATGACGAGTTGCTGGAGGTATTTGCTGAAGAGGACCAGACGGTCCTTGTAGGGCAGCACCACCATGTCTTTGGCCCCCTTGCCTTTGCCAGCGCTGTACCACATGAGGGCCAGCAGCATGGCGGCGTTTTCACGGGCCGGGCGGTTGCGGGTTTCGGCATCCATGGCGGCGGCGCCGGCCAGGAACTGGCGGACATCCACGCCCTGCAATGCGGCGGCGATGGTGCCCACGGCGCTCATCACACTGGTGCGGCCGCCCACCCAGTCCCACATGGGGAAACGGGTCAGCCAGCCCTGGGCCGCGGCCAGCTTGTCCAGCTCGCTGTCCACGCCGGTCACAGCGACCACGTGCTTGGTGAAGTCCAGACCTTTGGCTTCATAGGCGGCCTTGGCCTCCAGCATGCCGTTGCGGGTCTCTTTGGTGCCGCCGGACTTGGAGATCACCAGGGTCAGCGTGGTGGCGATTTCATCGCCAATCTGGGCCGCGATGCGGTCCATGCCATCGGGATCCGTGTTGTCAAAGAAGTCAATGGCCAGCGGCGGGTTTGCCGGGGTGATGGCCTGGGCCACAAGCTGCGGGCCGAGGGCGGAACCGCCGATGCCTACGACAAGCACGCGGGTGAACTTCTGGCCGTTGGCAGCCAGGATTTTGCCAGCATGCACATCAGCGGCAAAGTCCAGGGTGGCATCGAGAGTGGAGTCGATTTCCTGCTTCAGCTCGGCGGTCGGCGCCAGGCTGGAGTCGCGCAGCCAGTAGTGGCCCACCATGCGGTTTTCATCCGGGTTGGCGATGGCACCGGCCTCCAGATCCTTCATGGAGGCGAAGGCCTTCTCGATGGAAGCGCTCTGGCTGTCGAACAGGCTGTCCTCAAAAGACATGCGGCTGATGTCGATCGAGAAGCCGATCTGCGGGTAACGAACAAAATACTTTTGGAAACGATCCCAATGGCTGGTGCTGGAGGTGCTCATGGCGGAGGGCCTAAGGAGCATCTTCCCGCCCCCTTCGCAACTGGCATGTGGACCCGCCATCCATGAAAAGCATGCATGGAAAGGATGAATCCGCCCCCTTTTTCCCGATGGAAGCACGGGTGTGGAAAACCGCAGGCCTACAGCCCCAGGCTCAGTTCCATCTGGGCCACGGGACCGAAACTGCGCCGGTGCTCCGGGCAGGGCCCCAGTTTTTTCAGCGCGGCCTGGTGGGCCGGTGTGGGGTAACCTTTGTGGATCTCAAAACCGTATCCGGGATACTGCTCCGCCATGCGGACCATGAGCCTGTCCCGGCTGACCTTTGCTATGATGCTGGCCGCCGCGATGGAGAAACTGATGCTGTCGCCCTTGACCAGAGCCACCTGATGCACCGGAAAATCACGCACCGGCTTGCCGTCGATGAGAGCGGCGCAGGGCCGGGGCTCCAGCGCCAACGCACAGCGGCGCATCCCCAGCCAGGTGGCCTGCAGGATGTTGATGCGGTCAATCTCCGTGACACCGATCATCTCGCAATGCCAGCGGATGCGCGGGTCGCCGGTGATCTCCTCATAGAGCAGCTCGCGCTTTTCATGCGTGAGCTGCTTGGAATCCGTCAGCACCTTGTGCCGGTACTTTTCCGGCAGCACCACCGCGGCCACGCACACAGGGCCCGCGAGCGGCCCGCGCCCGGCTTCGTCAATCCCGGCAATCAGGCGATGGCCGGCTGCGCGAAGGCGGTTTTCATGAAGGAGGCTGGGCATGGCCGCTATTTACTGAAAAGATCATCAAAAGTCAAAATCAGGTGAGGAAGCGTTGTATTCCACCTGACAGGTTTCTGTATCCCTTTGCACATGAAAAAGCTGCTCCTCCTCTTGAGTCTTTTCGCCTCGGCGGCCCCCGCCCAAACCCCAGCCGCAGCCTCCGCCTCCAGCATCAAGGCAGGCTTTGCCGAAAGGGACATCACCCCGGGCATCGGCATGGAGCAGCCCGGTGGTTACGGCAAGGCCTACCACCTGAAGTTTCACGATGCCTGCAAGGTGCGTGTGGCGCTCTTTGACGACGGCAAGAAAAAGGTGGCCCTGGTGGGTCTGGACACACTGGTGGTCCCTCGGCAGGTGGTGCTGGACGCCCGGGCGCGCATTGAGAAGGAACTCTCCATCCCCGGCGATTGTGTGATGATCGGAGCCTCCCACTCCCATTCCTCCGGCCCGGTGGGCATGGTCCTGCCCGGTGAATATGATGCCGCCTCTGATCTGGTAAAGAAGCTGGCCTATGAAGAGTCTTCCTGTGCGGACGCAGGTTTCCTGCTGAGAGTGACCAGCGAGATTGTGGAAGGTGTCCGCGCGGCATCGCTGACGAAGGTTCCCGCGCAGCTCAGTTTTGGCTACGGCCATGAAGACAAGGTGGCCTTTAACCGCCGTCTGCGCATGAAGAACGGCCAGAGCTGGAGCCACCCCGGAGCGGGCAATCCGGACATCCTGGAGTATGCAGGCCCCATCGATCCGCAGGTGGGCGTCATCGGTGCCTGGGACATGCAAGGCCAGTTGCTGGGCGTCATGGTCAACTATGCCTGCCACGCCACCACCAACCCCGGCGGCATCTCGGCCAACTGGATTTACTATCTGGAAAAAACCATTCAGGGCGCGCTGAGCAGCAAGGCCCCGGTCGTCTTCATGCAAGGAGCCTGTGGAGACATCACCCAGGTGGACAACCTGAGCACCGCCCGCCGCCCCGGTCCCGAAGAATGGGCGCAGTTGGTGGGTGGCCGTGTCGGCGCTGAAGCCGTGAAAGTATTGCTCTCCAGCCCTCGTGGCACGGAAGCACCGCTGGATGTGCGCCAGAAGGTGCTGCCCATCCCGCGTCGTAAACCTTCTGCCGAGAAGGTGAAAAAGAGCCTGGAGATCGTTCAGGCGGGCAAACCCAAAGGGGACACCTCCGGCTGGATCTTCGCCAAGGAGATCGTCATGCTGGACCACCTCTGCAAGGTCACGCCACTGGTGGATTGCGAAGTCCAGGCCATCCAGGTCGGCCCGGCTGCGTTTGTCAGCAACCCGGCCGAATACTTTGTGCAGTTTGGCCTGGATATCAAAAAAGGCAGCCCGTTTGCCTTCACCTTCCCGGTCGAACTCGCCAACGGCATCGTTGGTTATGTCCCCACCGAGGAAGCCTTTGGACCTCACGGAGGCGGTTATGAAACACGCCTCACCGCTTACAGCAACCTCGTCATCAACGCAGGCCGCCAGATGGCCGACACCGGCATCGCCCTGACCAAGGAAATGAAACCGGCACCGGCACCAGAAGCCCCCAAAGCCATCTTTGGCAAACCCTGGACCTACGGCAACGTGCCGCCAGAACTGGAGTAAGCGACACTCCTTGTGACAGGCCTTATGGTTAGGCCATAGGGCATGCCGCACGGGTTTGCCTTGCAAATCACATGGCCGGAGGCGCACCGTCCCTTCTTGACGGCAAGCCCTGTGGCCTCAAGGGTGAGGGCATGAAGCGCCGCCCCTTTGTCACGGCTCTGCTTGCTGCGTCAGCACTTCCTGTGCGGGCCGCCGCTTCAGTTCCGGACCGGCGGCTTGGGCTGGTGATTGCGTCTTACAGCCACCGCTGGAAGGGCAAATACTCCAATGTGCGCATACCGCCGTTCAAGGATGCCCTGGACGTGCTGGACCACATCCGCAGTCTGGGTTTCGGCTGCCTGCAGACCGGCGTGGAAGGCTGGACGCTGGACCTCGCCAAGCAGATCCGGCAGACCTGCGAGTCTTATGACATGGCCGTGGAAGGCAGCGTAAAACTGCCAGTCGCGGAGGCGGATGTCAGCCGCTTTGAACGCGAACTGCGGACAGCGCGCGAAGCCGGGGTGACGGTCTTCCGCAGCGCCATGGGCGGCCGCAGGTATGAGGTCTTCACACGCCAGGCGGATTTTGAATCCTGGAAAACAGCCGCGTTAAAATCCATGACGCTTGCGGAACCTGTGTTGCGCAAACTGCAGGCGAAGGTGGGCATCGAAAACCACAAGGACTGGCAGGTGGCGGAACTGCTGTCTGCCTTGAAGGCGCTTTCCAGCGAGCATGTGGGCGCCTGTGTGGATACCGGCAATAGCCTGGCTCTCCTGGAAGATCCCCTGGCCGCCGTGCAGGCGCTGGCTCCCTATGCCGTGACGGTGCATCTGAAGGACATCGCCGTGCGCAGTGACAGCCGCGGCTTCAGCATGAGCGAAGTCCCGCTGGGCCAGGGCAGCCTGGACCTTCCGCGAGTCATCGCCACGCTCACAGCCGCCCGTCCCGGCGTGAGGCTGAACTTGGAAATGATCACCCGTGACCCGCTGGAAATCCCCTGCTTGGAAGAACGCTACTGGGCCACCTTTCCGGACAAACCTGGGCTGGATCTCGCCCGTTCGCTTTCCTGGGTGCGCCAGCATGAAAGTCCCGCCCTGCCCCGCGTCAGCCATCTTTCACCCCCTGCCCTTCTGGCACTGGAAGAAGAGAATCTCCGGCAGTGCTTGCGCTACGCTTCGGAGAAACTTGGCTTTAAACCGTCCCCCCTGCCTGCGAATCCATCCTCCAGCGGACACTGATGTCGCCAGTCTCCATCATGCCAAGGCTGGCAGGGATTCAGTTTCTTCTCGATATGCTTGACTCAGGATATCGAGGTTCTAGCTGTGAAGAATCTCCGGCACATGAAATTTCATTCACTCTTCCTGGCCTCCCTTCTTTTGGTCTCGTCCGCCACCGGTTCCTTGGCCGGAGAAACGGTGCGAGTTTCGGCTGCAGCCAGCCTGGGTGATGTTCTGAAAGAGATTGACGTCCTCTTTGAAAAACAAACCGGCATTGCCGTGGAACTGAACCTGGGAGCCTCCAATGCCCTGGCCCGCCAGATTGAAGAAGGTGCCCCGGTGGATGTTTTTTTCTCCGCAGATCTGGCCAAGATGGAAGGTCTCGCCGCCAAAGGACTGGTGGAAAAATCCACCCAGGAATCCCAGCTTTCCAATGCCCTGGTCGTTGTGGTTCCTTCTGACAGCAGCCTGAAACTGGAGGCTGCCCAGGACCTCGCAGGCGATGCCGTGAAAAAGATCGCTGTGGGAGACCCGAAGGCCGTGCCCGCAGGCATTTATGCCAGGCAATGGCTGACAGACATCAAGGTCTGGTCGGCGGTGGAACCAAAGCTGGTGGCCACGGAATCTGTGCGGGCCGCGCTGGCCGCCGTGGCCGCGGGCAATGCCGAAGCGGGCATCGTGTACAAAACCGATGCAGCCATCAGCCCAAAGGTGAAGGTGGCCCTTCAAGTCACCGGCGCGGAGGCCCCGCAGATCACCTACCCCATGGCCCTGCTGAAAGAGGCACCGCACACCGCAGCTGGCCGCAAGTATCTGGAGTTTCTCGACTCCCAGGAAGCCAAGGCTCTGTTTGAAAAATCCGGTTTCATTGTGCTTCCTGAGCCGGCACCTGTGAAATGATGACAGCGGAAGACTGGCAGACAGTATGGTTCACCACCTGGGTTTCCGCGCTCAGTGTGGTGTGCATCCTGCCGCCAGGGCTGGCCGTGGCCTGGGTGCTGGCCCGCCGCCAGTGGTGGGGCAAGTCCGTCGTGGAGACTCTGGTGGCTCTGCCGCTCGTCCTTCCGCCCGTGGCCACGGGCCTTATTCTGCTTCAATTGTTAGGCCGTAAGGGCCCTGTGGGCGGCTGGTTGCACCGGCAGTTCGGCATGGACATCATCTTTTCCTGGAAGGCGGTGCTCATTGCCCTGGGCGTCATGTCCTTCCCGCTGCTGGTGAGGTCCGCCCGCACCGCCATCGAAGGCGTGCCGCTGAGGCTGGAGAACGTCGCGCGCACTCTGGGTCACGGTCCCTGGAGTGTGCTGGGCCGCATCACCCTGCCACTGGCTGCACGGGGTATTGCCTCGGGTGTCGTGCTCGCCTTTGCACGGGCTCTGGGAGAGTTTGGTGCCACCATCATGGTCGCTGGTTTTATCCAGGGCAAAACCGCCACCCTGGCCCTGAGCATCTATCAAAGCGTGCAGACCGGTGACGATGCCCATGCCATGAAATTGTTGGGTGTTTGTGTGGTCCTCGCCTTCGCTTCCCTGTGGCTGGCAGAAACCCTTTCCCGAGGGAGGACTCAGCAACCGTGACCGTTCAGCTGGAAAAGATCGAGCTTGCGCTGCCGCAGTTCATCCTGCGTGCGGACACCAACCTTTTGGCCCATGCCACCGGCATCTCCGGCCCTTCCGGTGCGGGCAAAACCACGCTGCTGGAACTGGTGGCCGGGCTGCGCAGACCGCAACGTGGTCGCATTCTCCTCGGAGATGAAGTCGTGACCGATGCCTCCTCCAGAGTGTCTATGCCGCCGGAAAAACGCCGGGTGGGTTATGTCCCTCAAGAACTGGCTCTGTTCCCGCACCTGACAGTCCGGCAAAATCTGTTTTTCGGCAGACCGTCCGCTTCCGCACCGGCCATGGACAGCGGCAAGGTGCTGGATCTTCTGGAAATTCGCCCGTTGCTGGATCGCGGTGTGCAGGCCATCTCGGGAGGCGAACGGCAGCGCGTGGCGCTGGGCCGGGCCCTGCTCGCCGGTCCCCGACTCCTGCTTTTGGATGAACCGCTGTCCAGCCTGGATACACGGCTGAAACAGCGCATCCTGCCCTATCTGCAAGCCATCCGACATGAGTTCACCCTGCCCATCCTGTATGTCAGCCACTCCCAGGAAGAGCTGGAGACTTTGTGCGATGAAATTCTCTACATGTCCGAAGGCTGCCTGAGCCGGGAACCTGTGGCCTGAACGCCCTGCGGCACCGTAGCAGGACAAATGAGGAAACGGATTCCGTCTTGACCGGGAAACCGGCGGCAGATTAAGGGAAAGCAGCCATCGGCTCTCTCTTTTTCTTGTGTCCGCTCCCCTTCCCATCCTTTCCCTTTCCACCTGCTGGAACAGCCACCGACACACCGAGGGGCGCGACGTCGCCCGGGAGGCTAGAGAACTGGGTTTTGAATGGATCGAGATCAGCCATGGCACCAAAATTTCACTGTTGCCGGGGCTGCTCTCCGCAGTGGCGGATGGCGAGATCAAGGTCAGCAGCCTGCATAATTTTTGCCCTCCGCCCGTGGAGGTCATGATGGATGCGCCGGATGTGTATGAATTTACCTCCGACAAAACCTGGGAGCGTGAACGCGCCATCTCCCTGACCAAAAAAACCCTGGAGATGGCTCCCCGTTTTGGCACGGACCGCGTGGTCATTCACCTGGGGTCATCACGGGTGCAAGGTCTGACTAAAAAGCTGGAGACCATGGCCCTCAACGGGCAGCTCTATTCCCGCGACTACTCGGACCTGAAGCTGAAGTTTGTGGCTGAACGTGAAAAGGCCAGCGTTGCGGCCCTGGACCGTGTGCGCGCCGCGCTCGCCCAGCTTCTGCCCGTGTGTGAGAAAGAGGGCGTGCGACTGGGTGTGGAGACCCGCAGCCACTATGAGCAGGTGCCCACCCAGCGGGAGATGCTGGCCCTGCTGGAGGAATACAAGGACTGTCCATGGATCGGGTCCTGGCATGACTTTGGCCACGTACAGAGACAGGCCAACCTGGCCCTGCTGGACCACCAGCTTTACCTCGGCCAGATCGCCCCGCGCCTGCTCGGCTGCCATGTGCATGATGTCGGCTGGCCCATGAAAGACCACCGCGCACCGCTAAGCACTGGGGGCGTGGCCTTCGACAAACTGCTGCCGCTTATCCCTGCCGGAGTTCCGCTCATCTGGGAGCTCAGCCCCGGCAACAAAAAGCCGGATGTGGAAGAGGCGCTGCGCCGTTGGAAAGAGCGGTTTTCACCAAAGGCCGCTGTGTCCACAGTCTAGATGCAATGCCGCTGAGCCCTTCTGGCGGTAGCACCTGCGGCTCCCCGTGCCTGAGAACGGAGGCTAGTAAGTGACAGGATTTTTGAGAACCGGTCTATTATTTTGTCCTTCATTATTTTGTCATCCTGGCTCCCGTTCGTGCAGAGGAACTGCGCTGCTTGAATGGCCTTTGGGACAACTGGACCCGAAGAGGATCACGACAAAATAATGGGGGACAGAATGATGGCTTTTTCCCGCCAACCCAACATTGCTGAGCGGCATTGAGCCTAACTTAAGGTTTGGAATCAGCCACTGTCCGGCATTCGGTGGACAGCCCCGTCTGCAAACCGGACTGGCGGCGGCGCAGAAGCTTTTTGCCCAGCGCGATGCTGGGCAGCTCCACCCACTTATGAAAGACAGCGGCGGCTCCCAGCACGGGCAGCCACAGCGCCAGCCCGAGGAAGAACAAAACCAGCGGTGGCAGCACGAGTTCCGGCCACCCGGCAGCCAGAGCTCTCTCCACCAGGGACAGCAAAGGCTGGTGCAAAAGATACACGCTGTAGCTGATGACACCGGTCCAGGCCAGATGACGCGTGAGCAAACTGCGGGGTGCCGCAGGTGCCGCCCGCTCCGCAGCCAGTCCCGCCCGGATGAAACACAGGGTGCTCAGGGCCACGCTCAAAAACGTCAGCTGTGCCAGCGGCCGCACCGCATACAGGCCCACTGTTAACAAAGGGAAGAGCCAGAGCGGCACACGGCTGAGAGGCAAGGGCCGGGCATGCAGCCAGGCATCCGCAGCAGCAGCCCCCAGGGCCCAGGTACAGGCATAACCCAGCGGAGATTCAACAATCCAGGTTGGCGGCAGGGTTCCCCCCGTGGTGTCAGCCCAGCCAACAGCCAGCCGCAGGGCCACCTCCACGGCTCCCGTCACATACAAAACTTTGCCCCAGCCCAGCCGGCTGGCGAGCCCGAAAAGCAGTGGATAGACCAGGTAGAGCTGGGCCTCGGTGGCAATGCTCCAGAAAGACGGATTGATGCCGTAAAAGGAACGGTCATCCAGGTTGTGCAGAAGCAGCACATGGCTGGCAAAATCAGCCCGGCCATAGGCAGAGCCCAGATTCACCATCTTCCAAGGCGGCAGCAGGGCAAAAACCAGCAGCGCGACCAGATAGGGAGGGTAGATGCGAAAGAACCGCCGGGTGTAAAAGCGGCTCAGCCCTCCTTCGGAAGACTGCTTGTGGCTGAGGTGAATGCAGAAACCGCTGATGACAAAAAACACCGCCACCCCCAGCCGGCCAAAGCTGAGAAAAGACAGCGCCAGAAAATCCCAGGACACCTCCAGGCTCCGCAGCCAGCCAGACCAGGGCAGATGATCCTGCCCGAAAGCCGCCCCCAGACAGTGATACGCAAAGACGATCAAAATGGCGAACCCGCGCAAGGGATCTAAAAAGGAGATGTAAGCCGCGCGAGGATTCATGAATGCAGAATGCCTGCTTTTGACACAAATTGTCCACTTTGCCAATGGCCAGATTGCTTGCGGCCCTTAAAAAATCAGGGTTGAACCCAGGGTTATAATTCTGACTTCCGCTTCCCTTTGTCTCACAACAGCTGCCTTCACGCCCGTTCAGCCAAACTGCTTGACCTCTCCCTATGCCACAGGCTTAATTGAAATCTTGAACATATGGCCCCTTGCCCTTGAGGGGCATGTGCGTCTCTGCCATCCGGCTTGCCCCTTTCTTCCGATTCTTTCCCGCATGAATGTCCCAGCCCTCCGTCCCGTGGTTCTCTGGTTCATCCTCGCCGTTTTCTTTGCCGGCAGTTCTGCCAAGGCTTTTGATACGGTGATCCTGGATGCCGGCCATGGAGACCATGACCGCGGTGCCGCCATCGGCTACGTGTACGAAAAACACCTTGCCCTGGACACTGCCCGCCGGGTGTAACAGCTCCTGCGCAAGGAAGGCATCAAAGTCATCATGACCCGGAGCCGCGATGTCTTCATCCCCCTCCAGGACCGTTCCGCCGCAGGCAACCGCTACGGCAACGCCATCTTCGTCAGCGTGCATTACAACTACAACCGCGGCGGCAGCGGCAGCGGGGTGGAAACCTTCTATCACTTTTCCAAAGGCTACACTCTCGCGGCCTACATCCAGGCCTACCTGGTGCAGCGCACGCGCATGAACAACCGTGGCGTCAAGCACGCCAGCTTCCATGTCATCCGCAAGACCACCCGCAATCCCGCCGTCCTGGTGGAGTGCGGTTTTGTGAGCAATCCCACGGAACGTGCGCGCATGATGACCGGTGAGTTCCGTGCGCACATCGCCGAGGGCATTGCCCAGGGCATTGTAGCTTACAAGCGCGCCAACTGACAGCTCCGTCTTCCCCATGCTGCTCTCGTGCCAACAGATGCAGGACACGGAGCAGAGGGCTTTTGCCTCCGGCATCCAGGCGGCAGATCTCATGGAAACCGCCGGATGCGGCATCGCAGCGGCGGTCAGGGATCTGTTTCCGGCCCCCGGCACCCTGTTGCTGTATCTGGGCAGCGGCAACAACGCTGGCGACGCCCTGGTCGCAGGCCGTGAACTGCAAAAACACGGATGGGAGGTGCTAGCCCGGTTCGGAGGAGACCCGGAAAAACTAAAACCCCTGCCCCTGGCCCACTGGCAAGGCCTTTCTAGCGTTCCCCGTCTGGAGCGCACACCGGTTGCCTGTCGGCTGAAAAAACCGGTGGTCTGCCTGGACGGACTGGTCGGCATTGGCAGCCAAGGCCCCCTGCGGCCTCACTTGCAAATCCTGGCGGATGAGATGAACGCCCTGCGTTACAGCCATGGCGCACAGACGGTCGCCATGGACCTGCCTTCAGGTTTGGATGCTGACACAGGCAAACCTCAGGAAGGCTGTGTGGTGGCCGATGTCACCCTCACCGTGGGTTTCGCGAAGGCAGGGCTGGTTGCGGATGAGGCGATCAATCATGTCGGCAGGCTGGGGCTCATTCCCCTGCCTGCGCTCGGCCCCTTTGCCCCCGCAGGAGATGACGCACAGTTGGTTACGCCAGAATGGGTGCGGGCCAACCGTCCGCTACGTCCCTTTGACTTTCACAAAGGCCGGGCTGGCCGTCTGGGCATCCTGGCCGGATCGCGGGGCTTCTACGGTGCAGCGGAAATGGTCTGCCGGGCCGCGTTGCGCGCGGGAGCCGGGCTGGTCACTTTGTTGGCGAAGGAGGATGCCGCCGGAGTTCTCGCTCTGCGAGTTCCCCCTGAGATCATGGTCAGAACCGTCCGGAATTTCCGGGAGGTTTTGGACCTGTCCATGGATGCGCTGGCCATCGGTCCCGGCCTCGGTTTTGAGCATGAAGAAGAGATTCTCGAGGTGATCGAAAAAGCCGTTGTTCCCATCACCGTGGATGCGGATGCCATCACCTCCCTTTCCCGTCACCCCCTGGTGCTGGCAAGGGCTGCAGGACCGCGCCTTCTGACCCCACATCCGGGCGAGATGGCCCGGCTTCAACCCGCAAAGGGCCGTTCGCGACGCGAGCAGGCCGAGGTTTGGGCACGGGAAAATCCCGGTCACACGCTCCTTCTCAAAGGCGCACGTACCGTCATGGCGACAGACGGGCAGGCGACACTTTTTAATACCACGGGGCACCCCGGCATGGCCACCGGCGGCATGGGAGATGTGCTGACGGGCGTCACCGGTGCCTTTCTCGGCCAGGGTTATCCCTTGCACGCAGCGGCCGGGGCGGGGGCATGGCTGTGCGGACGCGCAGCCGAGATCCATGCCCAGGACAATGCTGCCGAAAGCACCCTGCCCTCGGATGTAATCTGCCTTTTGGGCAAGGCTTGGGCAGGCATCTGACCCTGCTCCACGCATTTCATTGCTGGTTATTCCAAGAGGCTTCCAGGAAGTCCCGTGAGGCGATGTTTCAAAGCATTTCCTGTTAGGCACACCCGCCGTCGGTCTGCGCTTCGCCGTGCATAAAGAATGATTTGGAAAACTTGGCACGGCCAATGCTTTCAAGGGCGGTGACTGGCGAAAACCGGCCCAAACCGGACTTCACCCCTCCCCCTAACAACACCGATCCCAACCCATAAACATGATGCGAATCCTGCCCCAATGGCGCACGTTCACGTGCGGACTCCTGGCATCCGCCGCTCTTCTGACCGGCGCGATTCACGCCCAAGACGCAGCACCCGCGCCCGCCCCGGCGCCGGCTGCAGCACCCGCTCCTGCCGTGGCCCCGGCGGCTGCAGAACCTGCCGGCCCCACCATCGAGCAGCGCATC
>DASWXG010000584.1:0-2972 GCA_036405615.1 Prosthecobacter sp.
CTTCGCCCCATGAAGCGCATCCTGACACTCCTCACCATCACCGCCAGCCTCTTCACCGCAGCCTTTGCCGGCGAGGGAGAAAAGGTGGACCAGCCCGCCCCCCAGGTTTCCGGCATCAACCAGGACGGCCAGACCGTCAACTTTGCGGACGTCTATGCCAAGGGCCCCACGGTGGTGTTCTTCTACCCCAAAGCCAACACTCCTGGCTGCACCAAGCAAGCCTGCTCGCTGCGCGATGCCTTTGCCGACCTGAGCAAGGAAGGCGTCCAGGTCCTGGGCGTCTCCTTTGACAAGCCCGAGGCCCAGAAGAAATTCAAAGACGACTTCACCCTGCCCTATGACCTCATCGCTGATCCGGAAGGCAAAATCGTGGACGCCTTCAAGGTGAACCGCATCGTGAAAGGCGATGCCAATCTCGCCAGCCGCCAGGCCTTCCTCATCAAGGGCGGCAAAGTCGTGTGGAAAGACACCAAGGCCTCGACCGACCAGCAGGCTGCTGACATCAAGCGCGTGCTGGGCGAAACGAAGTGATCGAGTCCTGCAGTACTTCTCTGAATATGAAAACGCCGCCTGAAAGGGCGGCGTTTTTCTTTTGCCTCAGGGATGCTCCACGCTTCCCAGGTCCTGTCACTTCTTGACTTCACGCTGGGCCAGAACCGTCTTCACCAGTCGCAGCATGTCCGCCGGTTCGTAAGGCTTGGGCAGAACAGCGGTAAAACCGTAAGCTGCCGGCTTGGCCATAACAGGATCGTCGGAATAACCGCTGGAAACAATCGCCACCACATCCGGGTCGATCTGGCGCAGACGCTCCATGGTGCGCACGCCGCCCATGCCGTTGGGGATGGAAAGGTCCAGAATGACGAGATCAAACGTCCGGCCTTCCTGCATGGCCTCCTGGTAAAGGCGGATCGTCTCGCTGCCTTCCGCGCTTTCGGCAATCTCATAGTGCTGGCTGCTGAGATTGCGCACAATGAGATTGCGCACCAGAGGATCGTCTTCCAACACCAGAATGCGGGGAACGGAGGATGGAACTGCGGATTCAAATCCGGTGCTGATGCCGATCGCATCCGCTTCCTCACCGTCTGCATCCACAGGCAAATAGAAACGGACGGTCGTTCCTGCACCCGCTTCGCTGCGTACAGAAAGGGAACCTCCGTGGGCCTTCGCAATGGATTCACAAACTGTCAGTCCCAGTCCGGTGGCATTGCCTGCCTTCCGCGTGCTGAAATACGGTTCGAAGATGTGGGCGAGGTTTTCGGGGAGAATCCCTTCGCCCTGGTCCTGCACTTCAATGACAATGCCTGTGGGCTGGGGCGAGTGGTCCGCCAGCAGTTCGTGAGGGAACATCTCACCCGGATCTGCCGGAACACAGCGGACCGTGATGACACCACCTTCCGGCTGCGCCTGTTCCGCGTTTCGGATCAGGTTCCCAATCAGACGGCGCACCTGGGCTGGATCTACTGCCAGATTCGGCAGTTTGGGTGCCATTTCCAAGCGGTACTCGATGCTGGTGGCACGGCTGTGGTGCAGGAAAAAGTGCTCGACCAAATCTCCCAGCTGCGTCGGACGTTTGATCGGTGCTCCGCCGCGGGCAAAGGTCAGCAGCTGCTGCACCAGCCCCTGCGCCTGCAAGGTGGCCTGTTTGGCGGTATGCAGTTCTGGCAGCTGCACCGCGCTGCGCAGGCGCATCTCAGCCAGGGAAATGTTCCCCAGCAAAACAGTCAGGAGATTGTTGAACTCATGGGCAAACCCTCGGGCGAGCAGCCCCAGGGATTCCAGACGGTCCAGACGGTTGCGCCGGTCTTCTTCTTCACGGCGGCTGGTGATGTCCTGCATGAGAACCAGCAAGCCCTCGGCAAAGGGGTGGCCGCGAATCTCCAGCCAGGTTTGCTTTTCCTCGAAGTACAATTCGCGGGTCACTGACTCCCGATGAAGCAGGGCATGAGCCAGTGCCTCATAGTGGGATTCACGGGTGGCCGTAGGCAGGAGATCCCAGAAATTGGACCCGAGCATCTTTTCCGGCCCGCGCTCAAAGAGCTTCTGGGCACTCGCATTGGCATACGTCAGCTGCCAGCGACCATCCAGGGCGATGAGAGGATCTGAAATGCTCTCCACCACATCCACCAAGGGGGCCTGGGCAGCCTGCTCAGCCGGTGTCGGAGTTGGGACCGCCTCACTCGCCATGGCTGTCTGGCCATGGAAAAGAATGACCACTCCGGTCAACTGGCCGGTCTGGTCGCGCAGAGGCGTAGAGCGGTCTTGCACAGCCACACGGCTGCCATCTCTGGCCGTCAGCCAGACCGTGCGCTCCTGGGCAGGCTGGTTGGCCGTGCTCAGTTCCACCGCCGCAGGTTCTCCAGTGGCGTGATAAATGCGAAACACCTCGTGCAAAGACCGTCCGATGGCTTGCGATTGCACCCAGCCGGTGATTCGCGCAGCAGCCGGGTTCATGAACACGATGCCCCCGGCCAGATCAGCGGCGATCACCCCGTCTGCCAGGCTTTGGAAAGTCTCAAAGTAGCTCTGTTCCCTCCCCAGGCGGGCTTTTTCCGCCAAATGTCGGGTGACTGCCACTTCCAAGGTCAGCCGCAGTGCATCTTCGTTGAGAGGCTTCAGCAAGTAGCCTTGCGGATGGGTCTCACGCGCCCGGCTGACGGTATTCGCGTCCGCGCCGCCAGTGACATAAATAACGGAGACATGCCCCTTCTGCTGCAAAAGGCGGGCGGTCTCTACACCGTCCAAAGAGCCCTGAAGCTGAATGTCGATCACGACCAGATCCGGCCGCAGATCATCGTAAGAATCCACCGCCTGCTGACCGGCAGTGCACCTGCCCACCACCCGATAGCCCATGGCGTTCAGGGAAGCGGCCATGTCACCGCCCACGAGATCTCCAGTCTCGACGATCAGGATGCGGATGCGATCAGAACCATTCATGGTAATTGGCGATTATTACACTAATTCTAAATATCAGC
>DASWXG010000585.1:0-4832 GCA_036405615.1 Prosthecobacter sp.
TCGTCATGCCGTCCTGGCCCGGAAGCATCAAGTCCAGGACGATGAGATCGGGTTCTTGTTCGATCACTGCATTCATCACCTGCAGGCCGTTGGTGATGCATATGCATTCGTGACCCTCACGCATCAGGTGCAGGGTGATCAGTTCGGAAATATCCGGTTCATCATCAACTACCAGTATCTTGCTCATAGCTGCTGCGGTTTACACAAATGAAGGGCCTGTCACCAAACACATCGTGGTGACATCTCCGTCACATTATGCCATGTCATATGGGTGCCACACAACATCTCGCGTGACACATTCGTCACAATGCATTGCTTTGTAACGGATGAAATCTGTCGTCTATGACAACCATTCTGCCGACTGTGACATGAGGTTTCTGCTCATCACCGACACTTTTCCCCCGGATATCAACGGGGTGGCCAGAACGCTGGCAACCCTTGCCCGCGGCCTGCAACAGCGCGGTCACACGGTCGAAATTGTGACGACCCTGGAGGCGGGCGAAGGCGGCGAGGAGGAACCTTTCCACCGTCACACAGTGATGGCAATGCCCCTGCCGGGCTATCCTGGGCTGCGGATTGGCTTTACCACCACCTGGCAGATGCTTGCCCTGTTTGAGACCTTCAAGCCGGACGCCCTGTATGTGGCGACAGAGACCCCTCTGGGCATCGCCAGCATCCGGGCGGCGAAAAAGCTCGGTATCGCGGTGGTGTCCGGTTTTCATACCAATTTTCAGACCTACCTGGAAGACTATGCCCTGCCAGGGCTGGAGAGCGTGGCCCAGGGCCTGCTGCGCAGCATCCATAACCAGACTGCCCGCACCCTGACGCCAAGCGTGGACACGGCGGCAATGCTGGAACGCTGGGGCATCCAGAATGTCGGCGTCCTGGGACGCGGGGTGGACACGGCGATGTTCTCCCCCGCACGCCGGGACACCGCCCTGCGGCAGTCCTGGGGGGCGGATGACAGCACCCCGGTGGCCATCTACGTGGGACGCGTGGCGGCTGAAAAGAACCTGGCACTGCTGACACGCGCCTTTGCCGCCTTCCGGGAAAAACATCCCCAGGCCCCCTGTGTGGTGGTGGGGGACGGGCCGAAGCTGAAGAGCCTGCAGGCCGAGCACCCGGAGTTCCACTACGCCGGTTCCCGCACGGGAGAGGACCTGGCGGCGCACTATGCCAGCGCGGATGTGTTTCTCTTCCCCAGCATCAGCGAAACCTTTGGCAATGTGGTGCTGGAGGCGATGTCCAGCGGTCTGGTCACTGTGGCCTTCGACTACGCAGCACCACGGCTGCTGATCCGGCCCGGTGAAAACGGCCTGCTGGCTCCTTTCAATGACGAGGAAGCCTTTTTGGGACAGTGCCGGGAGGCCCCTGGCGTCTGGAACAGCGCCCCTCACCGTACTGCTGCCCGGCAGGCGGCCCAGGATCTGGGCTGGCAGCGGGTGATTGAGCAGTTTGAAACCGAATTAACCCAGGTCATTGGCACAACCTCTTCTCAACACCCGGCTTGACCCCGACCCTTTTTTCCGCGTTCACTCTCCCCATGCCCGAAGATCCCGAAGAACAGCCTGACATTCCGGCCAATCCGGAGAAGGTGAAGACCAAGCTGCGCGCCCGCACGGTCTTCATTTCGGACGTCCACCTCGGCATGCCCGACTGCAAGGCGGCCCAGGCTTCCCACTTCATCCGCAACACGCTCTGTGAAAAGCTGGTGATGAACGGGGACATCATCGATGCCTGGCACTTGAAACGCATGGGCGGCTGGAACAAATCCCACACCCACTTTATCCGCACCGTGTTGCGGAAGATGGAGAAGGAGAACACCCAGATCATCTACCTGCGCGGGAATCATGATGACATCCTGGACCGCTTCATTCCCATCCGCCTGGACAACTTCCTGATCACGGACGAGCACATCCACCACACGAAGGATGGCGACTACCTCGTGGTGCATGGAGACGGGTTTGACCACGTGACGACCAACCACCCCTGGATCGCCAAGCTGGGAGGCATCGGCTACAACCTCCTCTTGCGTGTCAACCGGGCCTACAACTGGTACCGCCGCATCCGGGGCAAGGAGAGCTTTTCCCTTAGCCGCTGGGTAAAACTGAAGGTCAAATCCGCCGTCAGCTTTGTGGGCAAGTATGAGGAGCAATTGCAGGAACTGGCCAAGGCCAAAGGCTGCAAGGGCATCATCTGCGGCCATATCCACAGTCCGGCCAACAAGGTGGTCGGACAGACCCACTATTTGAACTCAGGCGACTGGGTGGAGTCCCTTACGGCCATCCTGGAGCACGAGAACGGCGAGTTTGAAGTGATTACCTACGACCAGTTTTGCGAGCGCACCAACCGCGAGCCGAAGGGCGGTGCGGCTGTTGGCGAAGTGGACACACTTGCGCCAAAAACAGGTGTCGAAAATGTCACCGTGCCCATGTAGCCTTAGCCTTTAGCCTACGACACAGATGCAAGAGCATATTTTGTCCACCTTCGACCAAGCCCTTACCCGCCTGCGCGAGCAGGTGCTGACCATGGCGAGCATCGCCCGGCGCAACCTCGCCAGCGCCATGCGCGGCCTTTTGGAGCGCAACACCGACCTGTGCAATGCGGCCATCGCTGCAGACCAGGACGTCAACGAGCTTGAGAAAAGCATCGACCAGCACGGCATGCAGATCCTGCTGAAGTTCCAGCCGACGGCGCATGACCTGCGGCAGGTGATGGGCACCATCCGCGTGGCTAACAACCTGGAGCGCATCTCCGACCAGGCCAGCAGCATCGCCAAGCGTGCCCGCGCCATCAACCTCCTGCCGGAGATTCCAGAGCTGAACCTCATCCAGCCGGTTTATCATCTCTGCGCCCGTAATCTGGAGTCGAGCATCCAGGCATTCACCGATGCCAATGCAGACGCTGCAGCGGCTTCACGGCTTCTCGACAAGGAGCTGGACGCAGCCGAAAAATCCGTGGACCAGGCTCTGCTGAGGGTCATGGAAGGCCGCCAGGGACCGCTGGAGGGCTACCTGCACCTCATCTTTGTAGCGCGCTTCCTGGAACGTGTGGGCGACCACGCCAAGAACATCTGCGAGGATACCATCTTCATCGAACGTGCCGAAGACGTGCGTTTCGACAAGAACAAGCGCCAGGAACAGCCTCAGGGGTAAGCGGGAGAAGGGCGGACTCTGTCTTTTCTCCTGATGGACGGCTGTCATGACAGGTCTTTCAGCAAGCGCATGGTGTGAGGTCTTCAAATCCGCATGGAACTCGCGGTGATGCCTTGGAATAGCAGGCGGCGTCACAAGATGATGTGGCCCCGATGACGGCTGTTCCCAATAACAGGCGGTCATTGACGGCAAGTCGCAGGGAGTAAGGTCATCTTGCCCTCAGCTTGCTGGGGCGATGCTGCGGCGGCATGGGTGCAGACCGGCCGCAAAGGGGCGGTGCATAGCGCCGACAGCACTGCCTAACAAAAAAAGCCGCCTGTTTGCACAAGCGGCTTTGAGAGTCTTGGACCGGGTGTTGTCCGGCGGACTACTGTCCCATCGCGAGGCCGCCGCCTTTGGCGCGCTGGAGGCCCCAGTTCATCAGCAGGCGGCCATCGTCCCAGATGTACTTGGTCTTGGTGCCCAGCTGGACCAGGATGACATCGCGCCCGCGGTAGCTTGCGGAGGAGATAAGGCAGCGGCCGCTGGCCACGGTATAACCCGTTTTCATGCCGTTGCACTCGGCCATGTTGCCCAGGAGGTCGTTGGTGCTCTTGAGGGTGACAGTGCTGCCGTTGTTCTTGCGGAAGGTGTAGTACTTGCGGCGGACGGCATCGCGGATCACCGGGCTGCGGTAAGCAGCCATGGCCACGCGTGCCATGTCCCGGGCGGTGGAGTACTGGCCGCTGGCGGTCAGGCCGTGCGGGTTTTTGAACTGGGTGCGGGTGCAGCCAAGGGAGCGGGCTTTGGCGGTCATCTTGGCTGCAAAGGCCGGGATGCTGCCGGCATTGTCACGTGCCAGCACATTGGCCACGTCATTGCAGCTCTTGATGAGGAAAGCGTAGAGCAGGTGGCGGCGGGTGTACACTTCACCGGGGCGCAGGCCCAGGCAGGTGGGTTCCACCTTGATGTCGGAGGCCTGCACCTTCACCGGCTTGTCCAGGTTTCCGGCATCCAGCACCACCAGGGCAGTCACCAGCTTCTGGGTGCTGGCCACGGCACGGGCGGTTTCGGCATTGCGGGAGGCGAGGTGCTTGCCGGTGTGGGCGTCAATGAGGATGTAGGAAGCTGCCCGGATGTAGGGGACATTGCTGGCCGCAGCAAAACGGGATTCGCCCTCCACATCCCAGCCTACGGCGGCGGCAGGCTGGTAGCCGCCCAGAGCGGCATCTGCTTCTGCCGCAGTCCCGGGCTGCATCTGGGCACCGGCGTAGGCCGCCTGCATGTAGGCGGTGTTAGGCGGCGGGGTAGCAACATTCCCGGCGGGGCGTTCAGGCTGCCCATAGCTCGAGCAGGCGGGGAGGAAGGCCAGCAGGAGGCCGCTGGCGGTCAACAGGACAGCTCGGGAAAAAATGGAGGGCATTTTGTAATAGGGGGTGGGGTGGCGGAATGCTACGACGCAACTTTGATACCGTTATGCAAATCTTGTTCAACTACCAGCCCTCGCAGCCCAGTGTCAACTGGCACACGCAACCCTCTGTTTTTTTACGATTCCCGGAGTGCGTTTCAACGCCACGCGCCTAACATTGCTCCTACTACCTGATGCTTGCGGAAATCGTTTCTCCGGCCGTATGGCAAATTTTGACCGAAGCCCTTCCGGTCATCATTTCGCTGATCATCATTGAAGGCCTGCTGTCG
>DASWXG010000586.1:0-5284 GCA_036405615.1 Prosthecobacter sp.
ATCATTGCGCTGGACCGCTTCATGGCGGCTCGGCTGCGCTTGAAAGGCGTTCGGGATGAGGTCATCCACACCGATCCTCCATGGTCGCATGATGACGCGGTCCGTTATGATGAGGCGGGGCGCAGGGACTTCCGTTCGAAACACGGGCTGGAGGACAAGTTTGTGGTGATGTATTCTGGCAACCACAGCCCCTGCCACCCGCTGGATCCGCTGCTGGCGGCGGCGAAAGAACTGCGGACCGAGGGCCAATACCATTTCCTGTTTGTGGGCGGCGGCAGTGAGATGGCAAAGGTGAAAACCTTCCGCGAAAGCGAGGGCCTGGGCAACATCACCACGCTGCCGTATCAGCCGCTGGGGGAACTGTCTGCTTCTCTTTCTGCAGCGGATCTGCATGTGGTGGTGCTGGGCGCACCGTTTGTCGGCATGGTTCACCCCTGCAAGATCTACAACATCCTGGCCCTGGGCATCCCTTCGCTGAGCATTGGCCCGGAGGAGTGCCACTTGACGGATTTGGGACAACGCCTGCCCGCTGAGGCGGCCCGCTTCGCCAATCCAGGAGAGGTGATGGACGTTGTGGACAAGATCCGCGAAGCAGCCCGGATGGGGGGCGGACACACCATCCCGGCTTCCCGGCAACTGGCCCGTGAATTTGGCATGGAGCTGTTGCGATCCCGTCTGATTGGAGTGATTGAAGGAGCCGCTGAGAAGCGTTAGTCGGCCTCCTGGTTCTTTCTGTTTTACCTGCCCTTGACCACCCTTTTTACAACTCTGGCAGCGGCTGTTGCTGAAACGGCTGAGTTTGTCGGTCCTCCCAAGCCGAAGATGTTCGGCTCGCTGGAGATGTGGGCGTTTTTTGCCGGGGCGCTGCTGATTTCCTGCCTTGGCACATGGCTGGTGATCCGCCGGCAAGGAGGACTGGGCATGGATGCGCCGGATGGCCGGCGGAAGCTGCATGACCGGCCTGTGTCCAGGCTAGGCGGTGTGCCGATTTATCTGGCCTTGATGGCTGGCACTCTGGTGGCTTTCTGGCGGCGTTCGGACCTGACAGACGGCTGGCTGCCGCTGATCCTGTGCAACTCACTGATGTTTTCGGTGGGGCTGGCGGACGATCTGAAACCGCTGGGAGCGCGAGTGAAGCTGGTGGGCCAGCTGGGTGCCGCACTGATCCTGTATTCCTTCGGGCTTTCGATCGATGTGCTGAGCAACCCGTTTGGAGAGGGGGGCATCGAACTGGGCTGGTGGAGCCTGCCTTTGACCCTGATGTGGTTGGTGGCGATTCCGAACGTGATCAACCTGATCGACGGCATGGACGGCCTCGCAGGAGGGTTTGGCCTGTTTCTCTCACTGACACTGGCCTTCGTGGGGTTTGCCTCCGGGTTTCCAGACATCATGATCGTCTCGATTGTGATGGCTGGGGCGCTCGCGGGCTTTCTGGTTTTCAACTTTCCTCCGGCGAAGATTTTCCTGGGCGACGGTGGTGCTTACCTGGTGGGCTTTTTCGTGGCGTCGGTGTCGCTGAAGTGTTCGAACAAGGGCTCCATCATCGCGGCTTTGCTGGTCATTGTGATCGCTCTGGGCGTGCCGATCATGGACACTTTGTTTGCGATCCTGCGGCGCATGATCCGCGGAGTGCCGATTTTCCGGGCGGATGCCGAGCACATTCACCATCGCCTGATTTTGCTGGGCTACAGCAAGGGGCGCGCGCTGGTGGCCATGTATTCGGTCTGCGCGGTACTGAGTCTTGTGGGCATCAGCATTTTGCTCACAAAGGGCATCGCGCTGCCAGTGGCGGGGGCGGTTCTGTTCTTGCTGGGCATCGGAGCTGCGCGTTATCTGGGGTACGTGAGAAGCTGGTCGAACCTGCGTCAGCAGATCAGCTTGGCGGTGCAGCGGCGAAACCGGCTGGAACATGCCCGGGCACATGCGCGTGTGCTGGACTTTGACATCGAGCTTTGCAGCAGTCTGGATGAATTTTCCACGGTGCTGGAGCACCGGTTGAAGTGGATGGGGTTCCTGTCGCCGGGCAGCCCGGAGACGGTGCCGGTGCGGCTGGTATTGAGCAACGGACAAAACTGCCGTTTGCTGAGGCCTGCAGACGAACATGAGGATGGCGAATGGCAGCGGCGGGCGGATGAGTTGACGACTGTGCTGGAGCGCTGCCTGGAGCGTTGGGGGGCAGTGCCATCGGTTTTAAGTGACTCAGCTGTGTAAATCTGTGCGATGATGGAGAAAGAGAGCACCCAGAACGAAGTGGCGGCCGGAGCTTCCCGAAGCCCGCAGACAGGCGTGCTGGCCCATGAGACACCGCCCGGGTGGCGGCAGGTGCTGTTGACCGTGGTGGTGGTGGCGGCTTTTGTCGTTGGGTCCGGCTACTCGGTGCTGTCCATGGGGCTGGTGACGCTTCTCATGGGGGTGGCGGTCTTTCTGGCTCCTCCGCAGTTTCGACTGCCTTGGTGGCCCGCATTGGCCCTGTTAGCCGTGGCCGTGATGCCTGGGCTGGGGCAGCTGCCTGCGGCCTGGTTTGGCGGGACGGAGCCGTGGCGTCAAACTCTTTGGGAGGCGTGGGGTATTGCGTTGCCCGGGACTGTGTCGGCAGATCCGCTGGCCTCCATGGAGTCGTGGTTGCAGATCGCAGCTGGCGCGGTGTGGCTGTGGACATGCCTTGGGCAGGGGACGGGAAGTTCAGGACGGCGATGGAGCCTGGGCGTTCTGGCTGGGGGCGGGGCGCTGGTGGCAGCCCTGTCTCTGGCGGAGAGAGGTGGCCTTGTGAGCTTTCCCTGGTGGCCGCGAGAAACCGGGCCCGTGCAAGACTACTTCGGGCCCTTTGCCAACCGCAACCACATGGCCAGCCTGAATGCCATTGGGGCCTTGCTTTGCGCAGCGATGGCCTACGATGGTTTTCGCCGTCAATCCCGGGTGGCGTGGGTGTTTGTGGCGCTGTTCTGGCTGCCGTTGGTGGCGATTTTTGTGAACACTTCACGCGGTGGCTTGCTGCTGCTCGCCTTGGGGCTGGGCGTGTGGGCGACTGCCTCGGCCATGCGCGGCAATGTACTGCGCAGGCTGGCTGTCTTCTGCGGGTTGGCGCTGGTGGTGGGCTCGGTGGCCGTGGTCTCCAGCGGCGGATTGGGCGGCCGTCTGCGCAGCTTGATTGAGACTGACCGCGGCGGGGTTGTAACATCGACTCTGCGATCCGACCTGGCGCGGGAGACCCTGGCCTCGGTCGCGGGCAAACCTTGGGCGGGACATGGGTTTGATACATTTGCGCTGGTGTTTCCTCTGGAGACAGGTCTGCCCGTGTGGGACGTGCGATTCATGCACCCGGAAAGCGACCTGCTGCTGCTGCTGTTTGAGGGCGGTGTGCTGTTTGTACTGCCTGTGCTGGCGCTGCTGTTTTGGACCGCCTTGGCGAGCGGTCCGTGGAAGCGGTCTCGCAAGGGGAAACCCGAATCAGGAGAACGGTTGGGGCGCCGCCTGCGACAAGCGGCTGCGGTGGGGGCCTTGATGGCGCTTCTGCATTCGGTGTTTGACGTGCCAAACCGCGGCCTGGCCTATGGCTTGCATACGGCCGTGCTGCTGGGCCTGGCGGTGCGCGGACGCAGTCTGGGTGCTGCGGCTTCAAGCCTCGAGAAGGGGATCTTCCGGTTGCTGGGGCTGGGGATTGCGGGCTTGGGTGTGATGTGGCTGGGGGTGTCTGAAAAAGCCTGGGTGCCGGACCTGGCTTCCTCCGTGACATTGCTGCGTGAAGAGGCGGTGGAGAAAGGACAGGAAGGGGATTTCCGTGAGGCGCTGAGGCGTGTAGATCATGCTCTCTGGCTGGCACCTCTCAATTACCGTCTGTACTATCACCGGGCACAGCTGCTGCTGTATCTGCGCCAGCGGCCCGAGCGCGCTCTGCAGGACTTTGGCAGGGCGCGAGCCCTGGAGCCTCATTATGCCGGGCTGTGCCTGGAGGAGGGAAGGCAGTGGCTGGCCTTCGCTCCGGAACTGGCCATCATTCCCTGGCGCGAAGCGCTGAACCGTCTCCCGCCGCACGCGGCGCGGACGATAGAGGCCTATGGTGGCATGCTGGCGGACACCTATCCTCACCGCGAGCTGCGCCCGGCCTTGTGGACCCTGGCGGAGACGCCGGACATGCAGATCTTGTTTTTGAGAAACTGCCTGGCTGGGGAAGAGTGGCAGCACTATCTGGAACTGTTCCTCAAGGCGAACCCGGCACTGGAGCGTCTGGCTCCGGATCAACTAAAAGCGTTCTTCAAAGTCTGGTATGATCTGGGGGACCGCAAGGCGCTGTGCGCTCTCCTGGGCCGTGAGCCAAAGTTGGAACCCTATGGCTGGCGCGCACTGGCCGCAGACCTGGCAGACCAGGGGCGCCACGATGAGGCCGTGCGTCTGGCCGCGAAGTATCTGAAGCGGCAACCTCGAGTCTCAGCATCTGTGGCGGCAGATATTCCCCGGCTGGAGCGGGCGTTTGTATTCAATGCCAATGATCCTCGCGCCGGAGTGGAACTGTTTGTTGCCCAGCGTGGTTTGCAGCAGTTGAAAGAGGCTAAAAGCACGGCGTTGAAGGTGCTGGCGCTGCCGTCCGCACCGGTCTACATGCGCCTGGAACTGGCTCTGCTGCTAGCGGATATGCAGGACTACCGCGAAGCCTGGGAGGTGCTGGCTCCAGGACTGGAAACACTCCCGGAGCGGTGAGTCGCTGAAGAGCGGGAAGCTTTCGCTTCTGCGTGGCTCCGCTGAAGCGCCTTTGACGTTTGGGTGCACCTTATCCCGGCTGCTCTCTCCACGCGGCATGCCGCTGAGAGGCGTCAATGAGGCACGGGCCAGACGCGAGTGCTGGCGCAGGCCCAGGTGGCCAGGCGAGTGTGCTCTGAGGTGTAGGTGCCACCGGCTGCCCAGGGGGAAAAGGCGGGCAAGATCCAATGGTCCAGACCAGCACTGTACCGCTGCTGGACCAAAACGGGCAGTTTCAGCCGCAGGCCTGCACCATCCTGGATGGACACTGCCGGATGCTGATGGCCGGTGACGAGGATGCGGCGGCTGCCGGTGTCCGGGTGGCGGAGAAGAACGGATGGCGGAGCTATGCCCAGATGTCCGTGGTGAAAGATGAACTCTTCCTCTCCATGGCTGTGTACAAAAGCCCGCGCTTTCTTGAGTGCAGCCTTGTCGTGGTTTCCCTCGATGAGAACCAGTTCGACTTCTTGTTGTTCCAGTACCGTAAGCAACTCGCCCGTGTGAGCGGCGGAACCGCTGCCGTCCATGATGTCGCCCACGAGGATGAGTC
>DASWXG010000587.1:0-6755 GCA_036405615.1 Prosthecobacter sp.
ACTTCCACCAGCAGGGTGTAGCTGAAGTTCACATGACCACGCCGGGCGTCGATGGCCCGCTGCTTCACGGTAAACTTGGCCTCCTTCACACCCAGCCGCGTCAGCACCGCCTGCTGCAGGTCGGCATCGGTGTGGTCCACAGGGAGTTTGATTTGGGAAACTTGCAGCATGGCGGCGAAAAAACGAAGAAGCAGAGCCGTTCGCCCATCCACGGCCCGGTTGCAACCAGATGACTGCATCCTTGCCAGGATGGTCACCCGCTTCCACACTGCATCTCCCCTGCCCATGCTTCTTTTCCGCCCGCTTTTTCACCGCATCCGCGCATCGCTTTCATCAGGAGCCCGGTAGATTTCGCCTCGCACCTCCGATTTTACTCTCCGCTTTTTCCTCATTTCGGCTTTCCCTGTTTCAACTTTTCATTTTCCGGTTTCAACTTTCCGCCCCCCGCATGCCCGACACCCCTCCGTCCAAAAAAATCTGGGACCGCAGCGCCTGGAAGGATGCCGCCTTTTTCCTTCGCTATCTCAAGCCGCATTTTAATGTGTTCATCCCCGCCCTTATCGCCCTGGCCCTCACGGCAGGGTTGACCGTGGCCTTCATCAACCTGCTGGCAGAAGTGGCGGGCAAGGGACTCGGCGGAGCCAGCGGCCCGGCCTGGATGGAAGAACTGAAGCACTCCATCTTTCTCATGATGGGCATCGTGGCCACCCAGGCCTTCATCGCCTTCTGGCGCATCATGCTCTTCGCCAAGGCCAGCGAGCGCGCCCTGGCCTCTCTGCGGCGCGACACCTTCAGCCGCATCATCCGCCTGCCCATGGGCATCCTGAACAAGCGCCGCGTGGGCGAACTGGCCTCCCGCCTGGCCAATGACGTGGAGTCCATGCGCGAGACCCTGGTGGTGACACTGCCCATGCTCATCCGGCACAGCGTCATGCTGCTGGGCTGTCTGGTCCTGGTGCTGCAGATCTCCGTCAAACTGGCGCTGGTGATGATCGCTACCATTCCGGTGGTCATTGTGATGATTGCCATTTTCGGTGCCCGCATCCGCAAGCTGACACGCAAGGCACAGGACGATCTCGCCGCCTCGCAAGTCATCGTGGAAGAAAGCCTGCAAAGCATCATCAGCGTGAAGGCCTTTGCCAACGAGAGCCACGAAATCGCCCGCTACGACCAAAACCTGGGCAACTTCCTTAAGACGGCCATCCGTGCCGCCGCCCCGCGCGCCGCCTTTATTTCCTTCATCATCTTTGCCTTCAGCCTCGCCCTCATCATCGTGACCTGGGTGGCCCTGACGATGCTCAGCCAGGGGGAGATTCAGGCTGAGGCCCTGTCCCGTTTTGCGGCCCTCAGCGGTATGATCGGCTCCTCCTTCGCCGCCTTTTCAGAACTCGTCACCCAGCTCCAACGCACGCTGGGGGCCACGGACCGCGTGCGTGAAATCCTGCTGGAACCCACCGAACCCCTGGCCCTTGATGCCCCCAAAACCCGGTTCCAGGGCGAGATCGAAATGCAGGATGTCTGCTTCGCCTACCCCACCCGCCCGGAAGCGCCTGTGCTGCGTGAGTTTTCCCTGAAAGCCCGGGCCGGGCAGCGCATCGCCCTGGTGGGTCCCAGCGGCAGCGGCAAGACCACCTCCATCTCCCTGCTCTACCGGTTTTATGAACCCACCAGCGGCCGCATCCTGGTGGATGGCCAGCCCATTGCGGAGATGCCCCTGAGCACCCTGAGGCGAAACCTCGCCCTCGTGCCCCAAGAAGTCCTGCTCTTCGGTGGCAGCATCCGCGAAAACATCGCCTACGGCAAACCTGACGCGACTGAGGCTGAAATCATCGAGGCTGCCAAAAAAGCCAATGCCCACCTCTTCATTGAAAAACTGCCCGAAGGTTACGACACCCTGGTGGGCGAACGCGGCACCCAGCTTTCTGGCGGCCAGCGCCAGCGCATCGCCATCGCCCGCGCCATTCTGGCGGATCCGGCCATCCTCATCCTTGATGAGGCCACCAGCAGCCTGGATGCGGAAAGCGAGCGTCTGGTGCAGGACGCCCTGGACAAGCTGATGGAAAACCGCACCTCCATCATCATCGCTCACCGTCTGTCCACCGTCCGCCGCTGCGACCAGATACTGGTACTCTCCGCCGGTACGATCGTCGAACGGGGCACGCACGAAGAACTGGTGGCCCGCCCCGGCAGCCTCTATGGCACCCTGGCGCGCCTTCAGTTGGAATAAACCGCCTCCGGCGCACGTCTCATCCCCGTATCCTTCTTTGTGCCCCAGCGGGGCTTGCGTCTCTTTCCTTCAACCCGACCCAAACCATCATTCCATGAAAAAACTGCTCACCCTTCTCGCCGCCCTCATTGCCGTGCCACTCCTGGCCTCTGATTTTCCTGCCGGCAGCCCCAGCTTTGGCACGGACTACAAGGCGGCCATTGAAACGGCGGAAAAGGAAAACAAGCCCGTTGTCCTGGTGTTTTCCGCCTCCTGGTGCGGCCCTTGCCAGGCCATGAAAAAGAGCGTGTATCCGAGCAAGGAAGTCACCCCTCTGCATGACAAGTTCGTCTGGGCCTATCTGGACGTGGACCAGGAAGCCAACGCCAAAGCCGCCGCTAAATACAAAGTGGAAGGCATCCCTCACATCCAGTTCCTGGGAGCGGATGGCAAGGATCTCGGCAACCAGGTGGGCAGCAGCGGAGCCGGTGAATTCGCAGGCACCCTGAACAAAGTCCTCTCCAAGGCCGCCAAGTAAGCTGGCACACAAGCAGACAGACAAAGCCAGCGGGTTTGTCTGTCACTCCAAACCAGCCATTCATTTCAAGGCACCGGAGTCATCCGGTGCCTTTTTTATTTCAACAAGCACACTCTCACCAAGTCCGGGAACAATCTAGGGCCAAGGAATGTGGTAATCCTGAGCTCATGGGCATGGGAACAAGGGCAGGATGCCGTCCCTCCTTGAGGTGTGCAGCGGACCACGGGGAGCGAGGCCATTTTACGGCCTCGTTTACCGCAACGAGTGTCTGTGGGCACTCTCGCTCATGTCTTTTGCTCTTCCATTCCGCATTCCCTTCCTTGGAGAGCAGGAAACCCTCACACCTTGATGTAGCCGCGCTCGCAAGAGCGTGGTGGCCCGGGACTTTCGCATCGCCACGACTTCTGCATTTTCCAACCCCAACGCCTTGCTTCGGCGACCACAGCAGAACGCGACTGCGGGCGGGAACCCGCACCCCTTGAAGCGCCGTGCACGGTCCTGAAGCTTTCGCTCCCCAAAAAGAAAGGCAGCCTGTCGGCTGCCTTTCCATTCAAAGTTTGTGTTCGTTCGAGACTAACGGCTCTGCGGCATCATGGAGCCGTAGCGGGCGTTGCCTTCCCACTTGGGAGGGCGGTTCCAGGGAAGGCTGCTGTCTCCGACAGAAGGAGGCGGAACGCGTTCGCGGCGTTTCGGCTCATTGGAAGAGCAGGAAGCCAGCATCTGCACCACGACCAAAGCGAGAACGGACTGGAGAATGAAACGGGGGTTCATGACTCTCACGCTACGTTCGAAAAAGGCTTACTGGTACAGGTTTTCCAGGATAACGCGGTCGCCGGGGGCGATAGTCATGCCTTCAGCCAGCGTATCCGGGAGGATGTTGGCGATGGTGCGGTTGCCCTGGATGGAAACGATGCTGAGCTTGCCAACTGTCTGAGACCCACGGGTCACCAGCAGTTTGGTGGCTTCCGTGATGCCGCGGCTCTGGCCAGCGTCCACCACCACAAAACCCCAGTCGCTGTTCACAGCCACCACGCGGGCGGAAAGGCTGTTGCGCTCAAAGCTCTTTTTGCGGTCTTCGATTTTGCGAACCAGTTCGTCCAGGCCCTTGCGGGTTTCGGTCACCTTGGCCTCTTCGGCGTCCACTTCCTTCTTCTTCTGCTCGGCCTGGGCCTGCAGTTCGGCGATGGACTTCTTCATGTTGTTGATGTCCTCGACCAGAGTCTCAGGCTTCACGCCCTGGGGCAGCCTTTCCAGCTTCACCTTCAGCTCGTCCAGCTTCTTCTTTTTATCGTCCAGGTCCTGCTGGGCACGCTTGGTGTCGTTATCAGCCTGAGTGATCTTCAGCTTCTGGCCCTTGATGCGCTCCTGCTCAGAGCTGACTTCATCACCGACGGCAGTCGCGGCATTGGCAGTGTCAGTCACCTGCTTGACGATCGCCACGGCGCTGTTCAGTTCGCTCTGAACTTTGACGTTGGCGGCAGCGACGTTCTGGCGAAGGGCTGCAAAGGAGCGGCCGTTCTGATAAGCGAAGAAGGTGGCGACGAGGATCACCACTGCGCTGAGAATGAAAAGGACTTTGGTCATTGGGAGGGGAAAGGAAAAAGGTCTGACTTCGGGCTCAGAGAGCGGTCTTCATTAGTTGGCCTTGGGAGCCGGAGCAGAACCGAAAGGATCGGAGGTAGCAGGAGCGGGTGCTGGCGCAGGAGCCGGGGCCGGAGCAGAACCGAATGGATCGCTCATGCCACCCGCAGGGGCTGGTGCCGGAGCTGGAGCAGGTGCGGAACCGAAGGGATCGGAGCTCATTGGGGCTGCCGGAGCCGGGGCTGGAGCAGAACCAAACGGATCGCTCATGCCACCTGCAGGAGTTGGGGCAGGAGCGGTACCACCAGGGGCCGGAGTCTCAGCAGGCTTCTGGGCACCGTCAGTCGTGGTGTTGGATTTTTTCTGCTCTTCAGCGCTCTGCTTGGCAGCGGCCACCACGACGTCACCGGCGCGGATGGAGTTGCCTTCAGCCAGGGAGCCAGGGATGAGATCGGCGATGGCACCGTTCTGCTCCACGTTACGAACTTTCAGCTTGGCGATGACCTGACGGCCGCGCTTCACTTCCAGGTCAGCATTGGCAAACACGCCCTGGGAGTTGCCTTTGCTCAGGATGGCAAAATCCCATTCTGGGAAATATTCGGCCACACGGGCGGTGAAATCAGGAGCGACCACGCCGCGACGGCCCTGGGCTTCGGTGTCACGCAGCTTGTTGATCTGGGCGAGAACGAAATCATTCTGCTCCTTGGCAGCAGCCACACGCTGGTTCTGGTTGGCCACAGCGCCTTCGGCTTCCAGGTTCTCTTTCTTGAGTTTTTCGATCTGGGCGACGAGTTTTTCGATGTCACCAGCGTCTTCGATCTGTTTTTCCACCGAAGTCACCTGCGTGGTCACCTGGTCAAGGTTGCCCTTGATGACGGTAAGAGCGGCTTCCTTTTCCTGAGCCTCAGCGCCCAGCTTGATGACTTCACCCTTGGCGGATTCCAGCTCTTTCTGGTTGCTGGCCAGCAGTTCTTTTTTCTGCTTGAGAGCCTCATCTCCGTCCGTACGACGATCCTGGGCAGCCTTCAGGTTGGCATTGGCCGCAGCCAGACGCTGACCTTCATGTGCCAAATCTTTCTGATTTGAGTACGCGAAGTAAGCGGCACCCGCGAGGCAGGCTGCAGAGAGGAGCGAGAGGATCTTCCAGACCATGATATTGTTGTTGGGAAATGTGAATTAAGTACCGTCTTCTACTGAATCCGTGCTTTTTCGACAACACCATTTTTCACAATCGCTCATTTCGCCGTTTTTTTGTTTCAAGAACGACAGTTTTGCCGCTTGTCGAAACCGTTTCTTTGCACTAAGCACCCGTTGTCAGGGGCCGCGGATGTGCAGCTTGCGAACCCCGCCAGGTCCTGACGGAAGCAACGGCAGCATGCCTGTCCATGCTGCGGTCCCCTGGCACTTTTCCTCCGGCTCCACGAATGAGCCGCAGTTGCCATGTGCGGCAGGCTCGCCACAGTGATCAGCCTCCCTTTTTCATCATGTCAAAAACCTCCGCTATCCCCTCCCCTGGCATTTGTTACCTCGTCGGCGCAGGCCCGGGCGATCCAGGACTGCTCACCCTGAAGGGCAAGGAGTGCATCGAGGAAGCTGACATCCTGGTCTATGACTACCTGTGCAATCCGGAACTGCTGCGCCATGCGCGCCCGGGCACAGAGAAAATTTATGTGGGCAAAAAGGCCAAAGACCACACGCTGACGCAGGACCAGATCAACGAACTCATTGTTAAACTCACCCGCGAAGGCAAGGTGGTCACCCGTCTGAAAGGCGGCGACCCGGTGCTGTTTGGCCGCGGGGCTGAAGAAGCCGCAGAGCTCGCCGCCGCAGGTGTGGCCTTTGAAATTGTCCCCGGCATCACCAGCGCCATCGCCGGCCCTGCCTATGCGGGCATTCCGGTGACCCATCGCGACCACGCCAGCCAGCTCACCATTTTCACCGGCCACGAAGACCCCACCAAGGAAGAAACCAGCCTGAACTATGCCAAACTGGCCCAGGCCGACGGCACCAAGGTGTTTCTGATGGGCGTGGAACGCATGGGCGAAATCACCTCGAAATTCATGGAAAACGGCGCCAGCCCGGACACCCCCATGGCCCTGGTACGCTGGGCTACCCATGGCCGCCAGCAGACCTTGATCGCCACCCTCGGCACCATGGCTGCTCGGGTCTTGGAGACGGGTTTCAAAGCCCCGGCTGTGGCTGTCGTGGGCAATGTGGTGACGGAGCGCAAAAACATCAACTGGTTCGAAAACCGGCCGCTTTTTGGCAAACGTGTCGTCGTCACCCGCACCCGCCAGCAGGCCGGGGTGCTGAGCAAGAAGCTGCGCAAACTGGGCGCTGACGTCATTGAACTGCCCACGATCCGCATCGAGGAGCCGCAAAACCTGATGGCCTTTGGCGAACTGGTGCAGGACTGCCACCAGTATGAAT
>DASWXG010000588.1:0-3050 GCA_036405615.1 Prosthecobacter sp.
GCCAACACTTATGCCGGGCAGACACTGATCCGCAATGCCACCGTCGAGGCTTCCGTTCTGGCCAACAAAGGACAGGCGAGTTCCCTCGGCACCGGCGCGGTCAACGAAGTAATCGAAATGGCCAGCGGCGGCAATTCGACCGTGCTGCATGTCATGGGCGCTCTGCGCTATGTGGGCAGTTCCGATGCGGTGACCGACAGACCGGTGCAGATTGCCAACTCAGTGTCCACGGTGCAGTCGGTCACGGCCGTTCTGGAAAACAACGGCACGGGGACGGTTCAGTTTACCGCACCCATCACTTCCACCGGCACGAATTTGACCGCCGCACGCACCTTGCGGCTGGCGGGAAGCAACGCTGGGGCCAACCAAATTTTCAGCCTGGGAGACAATGGCAGTGTGGGCACACGTTTGCAGAAAACCGGAGCCGGTACCTGGATGCTGGCCGCCGACAGCACCTACAGCGGAGGCACACAGGTGGATGCAGGTGCCTTGCTGGTCATCAATGGCAGCGGGGCAGGGAGCGGCTCGGCCACCGGCAGTGGTGAAATCATGGTGGCCTCAGGAGCATTGCTGGGGGGGCACGGGCGTATCCTGGCCAGACCCAACCAGAACATCACGCTGACGGGCGGAACGCTTCAGATTGGTTCAGAACTGCCTGGGACCCCGGCGACGGCTGCGGGCTTGCTGACGGTGCAGACCTCCGGCAGCGGCGGGCTGATCCTGGATGCAGGGGCCATCTTGAGCTTTGACCTGTTTTCAGGTGCCGGATTGGGAGACAACTCCTCGCTTCTGGCGGCTGCAGACCTGGCAGTCATTCAGGGGACGCTCAGTTTGGGGAGCAGTACCATTCTCCGGGTGTCGAATCCGCTGAACATGACGGCCTGGACTGCCAATGACCAGTGGCGGCTTTTCGACTGGTCGGGACTTTCCTCACCGGTGGCGGGAAACATCTCGTCCTTTGATCTGCCTGCACTTCCGGATGGGCTGATGTGGAACACCTCGGATTTGTTCAGCACAGGCATCCTCAGCATTTCCCTCGTCCCAGAGCCTGGGCGTGCAGCTTTCACGATTTTCGGTCTTTTCAGTCTGTGTGCACGGCGCCGTCGCCGGTGAACTGGGTTTTGTGCGACCGTTTTCCCTGGCAAAGCCGACATTTCAACCCGGCAGTCAGGTCTTTGATTTTCAGCAGCTTCCAAAACAGGTGAAAATTGGGCCGCAGATTCCATGCAGGTCGTAATTGACTCAGGAAAGGCGGTGCGCCACGTACTAGGTGCCCGTTTTTGTTCCCGGCGCTGCAAGCCACGCCCCGTTCATGAAAAATCCCCCCGCCAGCGCATCCGCCCCAGTGTTCCCGTTTGAACTCGTCCGAGCCGACCTCGAGACGGTAGAAAAGTCCATTCGTGAGCAGGCGCGCGCATTTGATCCTGCTGTGGAGGGTTACGTCAGCTATGTCTGTCAGGCGGCAGGCAAGCGTATCCGGCCTGCGCTGGCCCTGATGGCCGGTGGTGCGACCGGCGGCAAAACCGCAGAGCACACCCGCCTTTCGGTGATCCTGGAGATGGTTCACATCGCCTCCCTGGTGCATGATGACATCATGGACGGTGCGGAGACCCGCAGGGGCCTGCCGACTGCTGCTGCGAAGTGGGGCAGCGCCCTCAGCGTGCTGCTGGGAGACGCCATTTTCGCCTACGCGCTGGAACTGGCCACCGAATTTGAAGATACCCATGTCTGCCGCAGCATTGCCCGCGCATCGCGGGATGTGTGCAGCGGCGAGATTTTGCAGACCCAGCGCCGGTTTGACCTCAATCTTTCCGTCCCGGACTATCTGAAGATGATTGAAATGAAGACCGCGGCGCTGTTTGCCGCTGCGGCAGGTCTGGGAGCCAGGCTGAATGGCGTGCCCGAGGCCGTGGAAAAGGCTCTCTACAGCTACGGCATGAAGCTGGGCACGGTTTACCAGATCTATGATGACTGCCTGGACCTGGTGGGAGACGAAGCCAAGGTGGGCAAGACCCTGCGTACGGACTTGGTGAAGGGCAAACTGACCCTGCCGATCCTGTATCTGCTGATGGATGCCACAGACTCCCAGAAGCAGAAACTGAGCAAGATGCTGCTGAAGGGGGAACCGATGGATACCTCCATCCTGGCAGGCATTGCCGACTATGCCGGTGCCATCGAAAGAGCGGTGACCTTTGCTCAGAACATGCTGAACGAGGCCCGTGCAGAGCTGATCTGTCTGGAGGAATCCGACTATAAGCGGGCCTTTGAAGAGATCGCCGCCTACCTGCACGCCTTGCTCGACAACTGCCGTGCCGAGGCTTGAGAAAAAGGCCAGACCTGCTTTTTAGCGGGCCATGGCCTGGATCAGTTTCATCTGCTCTCTGAACTCGACAGGCGCGTTGGCTTCGAGATTGCGGACAAACCGGTCGCGTTGAATAAAATAGCAGACCAGCCCCAGGCTCATGGCTGACATGAGCACAGACAGGGTGATCAGAATTTTCTTTGCCAAAGGCATGCGCCTGTAGCGGCGAATTCGGCGGACACGCATCGCGAAATCATGAGGGACTTATTATTTTAAGCAATAAAATCCTCGGGCAATTTGCAGGTAAATGGCGTGCATTTTTGCAAAAATGATAAAGATTTGCTTTAGCCTTGTAGGACTTACAAACCTTTTTCACCCAACAGAGGATTGTGCTGCTGAGGCGTGACGCAGGTCAGGCCAAACTGCTTGACCGCGCGTTCCTTGAGGTGGGAAATCGCCTCTTCCACACTGTCCGTCCAGCAGATCAGGTCCAGGTCTTCCGGGCTGATGGTGCCGTTGGTGACCATGCTGTTGATCAGGCCGCGCAACTCTCCCCAGAACTCGCTGCCCATGATCACCACGGGGAAGTTCCTAACCTTTTTGGTCTGGATGAGGGTGAGGGCTTCGAACATCTCGTCCAGCGTGCCAAATCCGCCGGGCATGATGACAAAGCCGTAGCTGTACTTCATGAGCAGCACCTTGCGGACGAAGAAGTATTTCATCGTCACCCAGCGGTCCAGGTACGGGT